>SLDM01000291.1 GCA_007125255.1 Phycisphaerales bacterium | reverse complement strand
GCACGAAAGATGGGCGCGTCGGGAATCTGTGTGGGTTGGCCCTGCAGGGATGGAAGGTGCTCAAAGAGGCACGAAGGCACCAAGGGGAGGGTGGTCAACCTGATGTCTCGCCGCTGCGCTCCATTCGCTCAGTCCCCTGTCCCGAAATTCAGGATCGCGTTGCCTCGCCCGGGGCGCAGCCGACATCGACTTTCTGAGCAACCACGCTTTCACGATCGCGGACACGCCCCACGGCGCCTCCGTGGGCCCCATCTTGGGGGGGGGGGAGGCCTGGAGTCCAGAACCGGGAGAGGTGGAGCGGTTTTGGTCGGCCGAGTACATGAACGTTCAGAGTCTCTTCCTTGGTCATCGAGGCCGAAAGGCGCAGCGGCCGCAGAGAATCGACCGTGCGAGATCCAGCGAGAGTGGGGACGGGGCGAAGGGAGGAGATGACGGAGTGAGCAAGGGCTCCTTCCCGATTGAGATCGACCTGGCAGTATGGACCCGGCGCTGCATCTGCGCCGAACCCCCGAACGATCCCGCGAATCGTAGCGCGAGGCGGGTCCTGAATGACCCACCTCGCCCCTCCCCCCCGGAACCGCCCCGGATCGGGCGGCCGGCACAGTTCAGACGTCGCACCTGGGTGAAGTATCACTTCCTTCCAAGCCCGGCAAAGCGAGCGACAGACAACACCTCAGTCTGAGTAACGAAGTGATGCAGTGGTGGGGGGCGGTCGAGGTGGACCGAGGCCTTGCCGCCGCACTGATGCCTCTTGCCCCTTTCATGGTCCCGGCGCTGCTGGCTCGTTCGCGGATGACTGCGTACACTGGCCTCAAGAGAAGCGAGACGGTCTCGCATGTTGCCGGGATCGCCGGGACGCCTGTTCATTGCGGGGCCCCACGTTGAAATCTGCCGCGATGCTTGAGCTTGTGATCTTCGACTGCGACGGCGTGCTCGTGGACTCCGAGCGGCTGGCGGTCAGGGTCGAGGTCCGTGTGCTCGCGCAGCTGGGCTGGCCGCTCACCGAAGAGGAGATCATCGATCGCTTCGTGGGGGTCTCGGATGCGGACTTTCGCCGGGCGATCGAATCACAACTCGGCCGACCACTCAAGGACGATTGGGAAAATGAGTTCGAGCCGCTGTACCGCGAAGCGTTCGATGCTGAGCTGAAGCCGGTGGACGGCATTGTTGATGCCCTGAACCAGATCGAGGTTCCGAACTGCGTCGCCTCGAGCGGGACACATGCCAAGATGCGCTATACGCTCGGGTTGACTGGATTGTACGACCGGTTTCATGGCCGCATCTTCTCGGCCGGCGAGGTGGCGCGCGGGAAACCTTCACCCGATCTGTTCCTCTATGCAGCGGAGCGGATGGGCGTGCGCCCCGGGGCGTGTGCCGTGGTGGAGGACAGTGTCAACGGCGTAGTCGCAGCAAGGGCTGCGGGCATGACCGTGTTCGCGTATGGCGGTGGCGTGACGCCGGCCACGAAGCTGGCCGGTCCGAACACGACGGTCTTCTCGGATATGCGCGAGTTGCCGGAACTGCTCAGGGTCTATGCCGGTGATACCGGCCGCAACGGTGAGGGAGGCGGCAGCGCCTGACAAGCCATTGCAGCGGACGGTCCGCTGCGCGGCCCCGAGAACCGAGGGTGACACTGCCCGGTGGAATGAGCTCGGCCGGAGGACGGGCCGGGGGGGGGCGGGGTTCCAACACCTGCCTTGAGTTGTCCAGAGGAGTGCCGCGATGATTTCACACCTTTTTCCAGCCATTTTCGCCTCGTCGATATTCGCATGTGCGCACGCCGGCATGGAGGAAGTGCGCGTCGATGTCATAGATGAGATCAAGGTTCAACTTCATGGTGGTGCGCAGAATGAAGACATCGATGCGCACTTTCGGCTGTATGCCTTTGAGGATCACGGTGGCACCCGGAGAGATGACGGCTCGATTCCGGGAGGGCCGCGAACAGGGTTCGCCCTGTCAGCGAGCTGTTCATCTCTGCAGGATGATCCCCGGCTGCTCTGGTCACGTCACCAGGTATTGTTACATATTCCAAGCGGCCGAGGATGGGAGCCGATCAGGCATGACCTGGGCGCGATGCGGTGGGACGAGGCGGCCGGATCGCTCTGGGTTGCCGTGGCGATCACGACGAACCGGACGAGTATGATCGAGGTTCATGAAATGCCGATGAGTCGCGACCCCGGTACGAATCTGTTCGATCCAATCGGCGAGGAACCCGTGTCTCTGTTTCGGCGGCAGATCAGGCAGCCGGGCGGTGAGGCGGATCGCGTCATCAGCTTCGACATCCATGGAAGGATGGTGATGGCGTGGTTCTCGAGGTGACGCGGGCAGGTGAAGATGCGGAGCCGGTTCGGTTCTCAGTCACCAGATCAGACCCTCGGGCTCGAAAGTTTCGCGGTATCGCAGTCGACGGGCTTGCCGAGGCCCTACGGAAGAAGGCGGCCGATGATTGAGATGTGCCGCTGCAGCCGGGTCGTGTGCCCGGCGTGCACTCGACGATGGCGTGGTCCACATAGGGGAGGTCGCGGACGAGTGACGGAGTGACGAAGTAACGAAGTGGAGGGAGGCCGAAGTGGGGCAGCGGCCGCAGGGGATGCGCAGGGCGTTGTCCGTTCGTGGCGTGGTGAGACCGGCAGATTCGGCACGGCTGGTCGACTGGAGGAGAGCACGTATGACCGGGACCATCGATCTTCCGAAACTGGCTTCAGCCTACCGACGGCTGGTCCTGTGGTTCGGGGCACAGTTGATCGTGAGTTTCGGAAGTTTCGGCGCTCTGGCGTTGTTGCCGCAGCTGGGAGCGGGCCTGGAGACGGTCGTGCTGTCATTTGCGATTCCCGTGGGAACCCTGGCGACGATCGTGGCACTGGCGTATTACGGCTACCAGACGGCGACCGCGCTGGGTTCGAACGTAGCCTGGGTCTGGGCCTGGGTCTGGGGCCTGGCCATGTTCGTTCCCTGCGCGAATGCGATCGCGCTGCTGGTACTGAGTTCAAAAGCGACCGCTGCCTGCCGGGCAAACGGCATTCCGGTCGGTATCCTCGGACCCCGGATCACGGCCGGCGAACGCGCCGCGGACGATGCGTTCGCATAACCCCTCGTGGGTCTAAAGAAAACCGTGCGGGTGAGGCGCGACCGATGTTGTCGGGGGGGTTCGCCGCCAGCCGCCCACCCGCTTCGTTACTTCGTCACTCAGTCACTCCGTCACTTCTGTCCCCCCTCCGTGCCCTGACTGAGATATCCTCGGTGACCCTCAGAGACATCGCCTTGATCGGTGGTACTCTGTCATCACCCGCTGTTCCGTCGTCTGAGCATGATGACGAGGGCGCCGGACAGCGTTTCCGTTCGGCAGAAGTCCCGGCACAAGCATCCTGCGAGCGATCATATGAAACCCACCGTGATACTTTCTCAACAGAAGGACTTCTTTGACTTCGGCGGTCTGGGGGTGCGCTGGAAAATCGATGGGCCTTCCACGCAGGGGCGGTTTGCGGTGGTGCATCATCCGATGGCCCCGCACGCGCTGGCGGCACCGCTGCACCGCCATCACAACGAGGATGAGTATTCCTATGTGCTGCGCGGAACCCTGGGTGCACTCCTGGGCGATGACGTGGTCACGGCCAGGGCCGGTACCTGGGTGTTCAAGCCACGAGAACAGTGGCATACGTTCTGGAATGCGGGCGATGAACCCTGCGAGATCATCGAAGTGATTTCGCCGGCCGGTTTCGAGAGTTTTTTCCGTGAGATCGCAGCCGACTGGGGCGACATGCAGAAGCTTGCCGAGATCAGCCGGCGATACCAACTGGACATGGACTTCGACAGCGTTCCGATGCTCTGTGAACGATTCGGGCTGACGTTTCCGAAGCTCTGAACCAGGCGCCGAAGAAGTCGGTGGAGACGAACCGGCGCCCCGCTTCTCCGCTCGACGCCGGACGACAATTCGGACCCACTGCGTCACTTCGTTACTTCGTCACTCCGTCACTTCTGCCCCCCCTTCGTGCCTCCATGCCTTTGTGCCTTGGCTGAAAACCGCTCATCTCTGCCGGTCACGCTCGCACTTTCCTGAAGAGCGCATTCCTATCGTTTTCAATCGCTTCCGGGAACTGTGCTGGTTCGCTAGCCCCAACTGCTGATGAGTTTCAGTAGATCGTGGACGTTTATTACACCGTCGGGCTCACCATCCGGGCCCGTCAAGTCAGCCGGACACGCCTCGGGATCCGCACACTCACCCCACTCACCAAGAAGTATGAGCAGATCAAATACGTCAACGATGCCATCGCAGTTGAGGTCGGCGG
>SLDM01000283.1 GCA_007125255.1 Phycisphaerales bacterium | reverse complement strand
CGCTAACCCATAGGGGGGAGCCCTGGTATGGGGGTATTGAGGGCTCCGGGGGGCTGGCGGCGAAGCCCAGTCGATTCCTTTGCGTGATGGGTCGTGGATACGACTCCGCAGTCTCACCGAAGGGCGACTTCTTCATCGATCCACGCGGATGTGCGGTTGACGGAGCAGTTACTCGTGCGACCTTCGGGTGATCAGATGCAACGGTAGTCCGGCGCAGCCATCGGCTTCTGCTCTGACCATGGCCTCCATCGGTGAGAGGTTTCCCACTGCGAAACCACACACCATCACGGACCGTCCGTCTGGAATCTGCGAGACCGACTCGGCGGGGCAGGGCTCGGCGGGAAATGCACCCTTTCTCAAGAGGGGGCGCGGGGTACTGAACGCTTCCATGACTATTCGTCAGCCGCGTCCACTTGTTCGAGCCGGATGAGCTCGATGCGGCGCACGGCATCGTGTCTTGCCAGAGCCTCGAGGGTGTCGAGCGTGAGCCGGCCGACGATGAAGGTGCCGCGATCGACGCGATCTTCGATGGTGAAGCCGAGTTCCTCGAGTGCCCGCAACGTCGCATCGTCCAGATCGGTGAGCCCCACCGCGAGCAGCAGACGATAATGGGTCCGATCGCTTTCATCGCTTCTTGCGAGCAGTTCGAGCAGATCACGATCGAGCCGATGCAGGACGGCCCGCGTCTGCTCCGGAAGTCCGCGAAGGCCTTCAAGGAGAGACTCCATCTCCGGACGGCTCACCGTTTGCGCGTCACCGTCCCCATCGCTGGGCGGCTCCTGTTCCGGCGGAGCGGGCGGCGGCGATTCCAGGCGCAGTTGACGGCCCGGAGAGCCGAATGTCCCTCCCCCACCGCCGCCGCCGCCACCGGATTCTGACTCGGCAAGCCCAGCCCCACTGAAGCGGATGCCCCGGGATTCATCACGAAGCTCCCGTTGGCGCCGTAGATCGCGACCCTGCTCCCGGGTGCGCGATCGGCTCGGCGCACGATGCTCTTTGCTTCGCCTCAGAGACAGAGTGGGCCACCGTTCGACCTGTCTCATGCGTTCAAGGCGCTCCGGCCCATCTTCGCCGAAGACCCCTTCCCAGCTCATCCCCTCGGGAAATTCAATCGGCACGCGCACGAGCATCGGCTGGCCACCTACGGTGACACGAGCCTTCTCGACCGCGACAAAGCTGGTGTGCTCGGTCATGATCTGGAACGTTTCACCCAGCGCGATCATGCCGCCACGATCATCCGCCCGTTTGCGCTCGTCCACCATCGCCCGCGCCCACAGCGTGGCGATCACATCGTGATCCGGTTGCTCACCGGGCAGTTCCAGCTCGATGGCTCGCTCGTACCGCCCGGCCCCGGTCCGGCCGCGAAGGGTGAGCGTGCCACGTCCCGCCTTCTCGGGGTCGTAGCGGCCGTGGATCACCAGCGGCTGCACGTCGAACAGATCCGGAAGCCGGTCAAGCCCGGGAAGTACGTCGTACACGGCAAGTTCATCGCTGAATTCCAGGGACACATCAGTCAACACCGGCGTGGCGATCCGCTCCGCGAACCGCCTGACGATCGGAGCAACATCATCCTGGGGCAACACGTAGTCCGCCGCGCCGCGACCGGCCCGGGCCATCTCATCCAGCAAGTGCCGGTTCGGTGAACTGCTCATACCGATGGTGAACACGCGCGTGCGCCGGGCATTCTCGCGGATCGCGTCGATGATCGCATCATCGTTGCCGACCAGCCCGTCGGTCACGAAGAGCACGATGCGCATCATCTCCTCGTCATCAGGACTCTCAACACCATCATCGTCAAGCGGCGCCTGCTCGGCCTGCTTGACGATCAGCACGCGACGACCGTCTCTGATCGTCCATTCACCGGTCGCGCGGATCATCACGCCTTTGGACAGCATCCCCTGCAGGTGGTGGGGTGAAAGATCCAGATGCAGGTTCCTCTCGTCATCAATAATCACGTAGTCCCCGGTGCGGCCGCCGACGCGCAGATCATCCATCGGCATGGCGACCTTGACCTCGCGTCCATCCGCGGGCTGATTGAGCAGATCGAGCGGCGCGATCCACTGCGGGCGATCGCCGGGCCGCGCAAACTGGCCCGCATTGAGGGCTTTCAGAACTGCGTTGCGCATCTCCGTCCCGCCGCCCCCCTGACGACGATCGACATACTGCTGCGCATGCAGTCGATTCTCTTCCGTGTTCGCTTGCGGTTCGTTCCACAATACGTCCAGCGAGTTGTTGAAACTGATCACGTTGAAGCGGTCGTTCGGCCGCATCGTGTCGATGGCGCTGGTGATGACTTCCTTCGCGGCGGTGAGCGCGGACTGGCCGCCGGCCAGTTGCGCTTGCCGACCACGCATCGAGCCGGAGTTATCCAGCACGAAGATGATCTCGCGCGGCCGCACATCTTCAACTTTCACGCGATCGGGGGGCTGGAGCACGAACGTGAAGAATCCGCCGGCAGAGTCGCCATACTCGCCGGTGTGCGTGAACGCCGCTTCGTTGATGGACTCGCCCGTGTGCCGCCAGCGCAGAACGAAGTCGCGATTGGGAATCTCGCGATCGTTCTTCAACCTGAACGACATCCGCGTCGGCTCGCCTCCATCATTTTCAGCAAGCACCTCCCGCGTGAGCTCATGCTGCGGGCTTGAGAAATCCCGCAACCCGGGCCCTCCCGTGTCAATCGTGACCGAGACACCGATATCATGCCCGGCGCGCTTCTCCGGCCTGACCGGCATCGGCGTGACTTTCGACGCATCCGGCACCTGATCCGTATCCGGCGAGAACCCGCCGCCTTCCTTCAGCGACTTTGCATCGTAGAAGAACCAGCGTCCGTTGAGTTGCCCCGTGCCGTCGTCATGCAACATCCCGAACTCCTGCGCACCGGTGGCATACTTCGCCGTGAAGTGGTGCAGAACCTGCGGTTGACGCGCATCGCCCCACCACTTCGCGGATGGCTGATCAATCGGAATCGCACCTGACAACAGATGTGCGAGCCGCTGGCGACCAAGCGTGGCATCAGCGTCAAGATCCACCATGCGCCGCTGCGGCGTCCCGCACCATCCGCCGAACTCCGCCGGCCCTTGAAGAATCACGCCGCGCCGCGCGGCAAGGCCCTCCGGAAGCGTCAGGGTTTCGCTGATGTCGCGGCCGGGAATGTATCGCGGCGCCACCACCATCGGAAACTCGAATCGATACTCGCCGTCGATTGATTCCAGTACTTCGACGTAACTGATCGTGATCTCGATCACCTCGCCCGGCTCAATGTTCGCCACGGACTGCGAAAAGATGTTCGGCCGCTGCTGCTCAAGCAGACTCGCGACATACCCCTGCTCGCGCGCCGCTTCATACATCCGCCGCGCCACCGCTCGCTCTTTCACTTTGCCTTCAATCACGCGGTCGCCGATGGTCATCGTCATTCGATCCACCGCCCCGCGATGGCTGAGCGGGAAGGTGTACACCGCTTCGATCTTCCGGTCGTACGGGTTGTGATACGTCTGGTTGACGGTGACGCGGCTGAAGTGGCCGGAGATCTGTACGTCCACGTCCGTCTGCTTGAGCGGGCAGGGGCCGATGGATTCGCCGTGCTCATCGAACGCGTCGAGCTGGCCGCCCTCGGGCAGCATGAGCACATTCTCCGCGGCATACGTTTGCGAGGTCTGCAGCGGGAACAACAGAGCAAGCATCGTCACCAGAACGAGAAAGGACGCGGCATATCGAGTGAAACGGTGCATGATGATTCTCCGGAGCAGATTGATGGTAAGCAGGCGCCGCATCTCATCACGAGCGGACTCGCGCTGCTCATGTGATTTCCGTTGGTCCTGCCGGCCTGCGGCAAGCCGCGCCAGCAGTCGTTCCTTCCCGGCTTCCGCGTCTGCGCGGTTTTGCTCATGCCACTCGCGCAACAGCAGATCAAGGTCTTCGCGCCGGTGCTCGCCTGGTGATGTGAATCGTTGGTCGCTCATCGATTCACCTCCTTTGAACTCGGCTTTGAACTCGGCTTTGAACTCGGCGTTGAACTCGGCTCTGGACTCGGCTTCAGGTGCGGCTTGGGGTTCGGCGGTACGCCGAGAATTGAAGCCAACCGCGCCCTGGCCTGCTCCAGCAACCGGTAGTACCCGCTGCGCGAAACACCCAGTGCGGGAATCGCCGCGTCGGCCGGACTCTTTTCCAGATAGTGCATATGAAGCGCCAGACGTTCCTCATCGGACAGTTGGTCCATGGCTGCGGTGAGCCGATCGATCTGCTCCTGATGCTCGGACCGGTGATTGTCGGCGCCACCGGGTTGTTCT
>SLDM01000226.1 GCA_007125255.1 Phycisphaerales bacterium | reverse complement strand
TCCGCGTGGCCTTCCGTCCTGCCCTCACTCTCGTGAGGTCAGGACTCCAAACCACGGCACCCGGCGTCGCGCGCGTCATGCTTCGCCCTTCGGGACGAAACATGGCACCCGGCTCTCGATTCCTTGACGCCTGGACGCCTTGATGCCTTGATGCCTTCATCCCTCCCCTTCGTCGCTTCGTCCCTTCGTCGCTCCGTCGCTGCGCCCATTTAGAACTCCGCGTTGCCGGGCGTTCTCGGGAAGGGAATCACGTCGCGGATGTTCGCCATGCCGGTGGCGTACTGGATCGTGCGCTCGAAGCCGAGCCCGAAGCCGGCATGGGGCACGGTCCCGTAGCGGCGCAGATCGCGGTACCACCAGTACGCGTCCTTGACCAGCTTCATCTCGTCGATGCGCCGATCGAGCACCTCCAGGCGTTCTTCGCGCTGGGAGCCGCCGATGATCTCGCCGATCCCCGGCGCGAGCACGTCCATCGCCGCAACGGTCTTCTCATCGTCGTTCAGCCGCATGTAGAACGCCTTGATCTCCTTGGGGTAGTTCTTGACCACGATCGGCCGGCCGACGTGCTTCTCGGTCAGGTAGCGCTCGTGCTCGGACTGCAGATCGCTTCCCCATTCGACGGGAAACTCGAACTTGACCCGGCCATCGTCGGCGGCCTTCCGGAGGATCTCCACCGCTTCGGTGTAGTCCATGTGCTCGAAGCTGGCCTCGATGAACTTCTCCAGCCGCTCGATCGCGGTCTTCTCGATCCGCTGCGCGAAGAAGGCCATGTCATCGGCCCGCTCTTCGAGCAAAGCGCGGAAGATGTACTTCAGGAAGTCCTCCGCCAGCTTCGCGTTGTCTTCCAGGTCCGCGAAGGCGATCTCCGGTTCGATCATCCAGAACTCCGCCAGGTGCCGGCTGGTGTTGGAGTTCTCCGCACGGAAGGTGGGGCCGAAGGTATACACCTTTGAGAGCGCCAGGCAGTACGTTTCGACGTTGAGCTGGCCGGAGACGGTGAGGAACGCTTCCTTGTCGAAGAAGTCCTTCGTGAAATCGATCTCGCCCTGCTCGTTGCGCGGCAGGTTGGCCAGGTCCAGGGTGGAGACGCGGAACATTTCGCCCGCGCCTTCGGTGTCGCTGGCGGTGATGATCGGCGTGTGGATCCAGTAGAAGCCGTTCTCATGGAAGTAGCGGTGGACGGCCTGCGCGAGACAGTGCCGCACCCGCGCGACAGCGCCGAAGGTGTTCGTGCGCGGCCGGAGGTGGGCGACGTCGCGCAGGTACTCGAAGGAGTGCCGCTTCGCCGCGACCGGATAGGTGTCGGGGTCATCGACCCAGCCGACGACTTCGATCGATTCGGCCTGGACCTCGACGGACTGGCCCTTGCCCTGTGACTCGACGAGCTCGCCGCGGACGATGATCGAGCAGCCGGTGGTGAGCCTGGCGACTTCCTCGGCGTAGTTGGCCAGCGTGTCGGGCGCGACGACCTGGATGGGATCGAAGCTGGAGCCGTCGTGCAGGTTGATGAAGGAGAGCCCCGCCTTGGAGTCGCGCCGCGTGCGCACCCAGCCGCGGAGGTTCACCGTCGTTCCGACCGGGACGTCTCCGGCCAGGAGACGGGCGATGGCGGTCGGGGAGGTCTGATGGCTAATGGTCGAGGACATGGGGAGAATCGTAGCGGAAGTGAGGGAGGGAGGGGCGGAGTGACGAAGTGGTGGGCGGACGGCGGGGGCCTTGATTCGAGCCGCGTCGGGAGCCAAGGCTGCGCAGCTTCCGGGAGCGCGAGAAAAAAGTCTGTTCATTTCTGCCCCCGCGGAGGCGTTCTGACGCCATTGGGAATGAGTGCCGCCTGCGATGGGATGGAGCGCCCCTCACCCCCGCCCCCGGGGGCCTGCGCATGCGGCCCGCGGATCCCTACAGGAAAGGAGTGCCGACATGAAGGCCACAAAGAGTTCAGCCGGATCACCAACGGATCCCCTTTTCCATCACCACACGGGGGGAGGTCGCTCAAGGACTTCCGCGTGCCGCGGAACCTCATGGGGCGTGCCCCGCGGTCGATCACGCCCACAGTCGATCACCCCGCGGGCCGCGGTGCTGGGGCTGCTCGGGGCAGCGATCCTGGCGCCGGCCGCGATCGCGCAACCTCCCGGCGACTTCGGGGATGCGCCGGTGGGTGACATCGCCGACAACATTCTGGCTTATCCCGGTGTGCTGGCCCGCTGGGTGTCGTGGTACCACCACAAGAACACGGTCACGTCACCGGTGCTGCACGGGCACGGAACCTGGCTCAACACCGGAGCGACCTTTCAACTGGGTGAAGTGCCGCCGGTTGAATCCATGGATACGACGCAGACCCCCAACGCGCCGGAGAACGATGCCCATCCGACCATCCTGCTCGAAGCGCTGGGACCGAATCCGCTGGCGCAGCTGAACCTGACGGTGAGCACGACGGCGGACCATGACCCCGACAAGCCGATCTACCTGAACGTGCTGATCGATCAGAACCGCACCGGTGAGTGGAAGGATGGGTGGCATCTCGGTACGCAGGTGGTCGCCTGGGATCTCGAAGCGGTGGTCCGTGACCTTCCGATCCTGATGCCGGCGGGTGAAGTGCGCCGGGTTGCCATCGGTCCGATCCGGCTCGCCGACCCCACCGCTTCGGTCTGGATTCGGCTTGTGGTCAGTGACGCGCCGATCGCGTGGCTCTCGCGCCCCGGAACGCACTGGGACGGAACGATGATCGGCATCCACGACTGGAAGGGGGAAATCGAAGATCACTTACTTGAGTATTCCCCCACCCATCAGCCGGGACAGTCGACGAAGGGGATCTTTCTCCGCCGCGTTCTGAGCGGAGAGGCGCCCGGGGGCGGTGGGGGCGGCGGAGATCCCAAGCCGTCCTGCGATCTCACCTTCGCCGGTCCCCGAGTGGTGCGCACCCCGTGGTGTCCGCAGCAGCGACCGGTGAACTTTTTCTACCGCATCAACGAGACAAACGACGGATGTGATCCGGGCGTGCTCTGGGGAATCTACGGATTCACGTTGATCCGCGGCAACGGGATGGAGCCCAACGTCGTGCTGAACAACCCGGCGTTCTTTGTTCCGGGCGGAGCCGGCACGAACACGCTCGTCTGTCCGGACGGGGCGGTGCTCACGCTGCCGGCGATGGTCGAGGGCGAGCCGCCTCGCTTTCAGGGCATCGTGAGCGCGGACACGCTCCGGAAGGGTCTCTTTCCCGCCTCCTTCAACGCCTGCTATCCCGATCCGCCGCGCTTTCGTGTCTACCGCGGATACCTCCAGAACATGACCTGCGGCAGCGCCCACCACAACCGGACGGTCGCCACCGGACCCGCCGGCGCGCACAGCCCATCGAGTGTCGTCTACGCCGGTGAGTCGATCGATTTCGTCGACTTCATGGCGGGCGACCTGATTGAGGACTTCGCCGACGACTTCAACGATCGCCCCTTCCCCGATCCGGACTTTGGTGATTTCGCCGTTCTCGAGCTCGGCCCCGACAGCACCTGGTTCCTGGATCCAGAGACCTCGGTCTCAGGCCCCTCCTCGATGTTCCTGAACGATGCGATCTACTTCGTGCAGCCGACCATGCCGACCTGTCCCGCGGCACCGAATCCTGATGAGGATCAGCCCGGAGTGCCCTGTCCGGTTCGGGCGGTCGCGGTGTCCTTCAGCTATCTCGGTCTTCCCGGCACTGTGACACTGACCTCCTCCTCCACCGGTGAGGCGGTGACCGAGATGCTCTTTCCCGACGATGACTGGACGACGATCACCCTGGAACTCGCCGATGACTTCCAGCTCGACTCCATCGAGATCTTCATGTTCAGCGGCTGGATCGATCAGCTGACCGTGCACCTCGATGAGATCGTGGACTGTAACGGCAACAACATCCACGACGCGTACGACATCGCTTCCGGGTTCAGCACCGATCTGACCGGTGACGGGGTGCCGGACGAGTGCCTGCTCCGCACGCCCTGCGAGGGCTACTGCGGCCACCTTTCGCCGCTGGGATGCTGGTGTGACCTTGCCTGCAAGGAGATCGGTGACTGCTGCGAGGATGCGCTGGCGTCCTGTGACTTCGACGGCCCGGGGGCGCCCTGTCCCGCGGATCTGACCGGGTCGGGGGTGGTCGATGTCTTCGACCTGCTCCAGCTCCTCGACAGCTGGGGGCCGTGCCCGCGCTGCCCCGCGGACCTGACCGGCAACGGGACGGTGGATGTCTTTGACCTTCTCGCGATCCTTGATCAATGGAGCCCCTGCCCCTGAGGGCCCTCGTCCGGTCGCCCGACGAGAGCGAG
>SLDM01000073.1 GCA_007125255.1 Phycisphaerales bacterium | reverse complement strand
CTTGATGTCGTACGCCTCGCCGTCGTCCCAGGTCTGGCGCGGGTTGAGTACGTCGCTGGGCACGTTCGGCGCCTGCTTCGGGATGTGCAGGCCGAAGATCGGATGCGTCTCGTACTCCGCTTCCCGAAGGGAACCGTCGAGGATCGCGGTCACGAAGGCGCGGGTATACGCCAGACGGAACCGGCGCCCCTTGCCGTACGGCCCGCCGGTCCAGCCGGTGTTGAGCAGCCAGACGTCCGAGCCGTGTTTGCGAACACGTTCAACGAGCATGTCGGCGTAGACCATCGGCGGCCGGGGCAGGAAGGGGCCGCCAAAGCACGGGGAAAAGTTCGGTTGCGGCTCGGTCACCCCCGCTTCGGTGCCCGCGAGCTTTGAGGTATAGCCGTTGATGAAGAAATACATCGCCTGTTCGGGGGTGAGTTTCGCCACCGGCGGCAGAACGCCGAATGCATCGGCGGTCAGGAAGATGACGTTCTTCGGATGGCCGCCGACGGAGGGAATCACCGCATTCTCGATGAAGTTCACCGGGTAGGTCACGCGGGTGTTTTCGGTCTTTGCCGCCGAGTCGTAATCCGGCTCGCGCGAGTCCGGGTCGAGCACGACATTCTCCAGGACCGATCCGAAACGGATCGCGTCCCAGATCTCCGGCTCACCTTCCTTGGACAGCTTGATGCACTTGGCGTAGCAGCCGCCTTCGACGTTGAAGACGCCCCGGTCCGACCAGCCGTGCTCATCGTCGCCGATGAGGTTCCGGTTCGGGTCGGCCGAGAGGGTCGTCTTGCCCGTTCCGGAGAGTCCGAAGAAGAGCGCGACGCTGGAATCATCATCCCGCGCGACGTTTGCCGAGCAGTGCATCGGGAAGACGCCCATCTCCGGCAGGTCGTAGTTCATCGCGTAAAAAATCGACTTCTTGATCTCACCGGCGTACCGCGTGCCGAAGATGATGACCTTCTTCTGTTCGAGTGACTGGACGATCGCCAGCGGCGACTTCAGGCCGTACTCGGCGAAGTCATCCAGTTGCAGGTTGCACGCGTTGAGAATCGTCCAGTCCGGATCAAAGCCATCGAGGTCTTCCGGCCTGGCGTTGATGAAGAGCGTTTTGGCGAAAAGGGAATGCCACGCCTCCTCGGTGATGACCGAGACGCGCAGCCGGTAGGCGGCGTCGGCGCCGGCGAAACCGTCGAAGCGGTACAGATCATCCTTGCCCGCGAGGTACGCCCGGGCCTTCTCTTCCAGCCGGGCGAAGTTCTCCGGGGAGATCGGCTGGTTGACCTTGCCCCAGTCGATGGAGTCGTGCACGCCGGGGGTGTCTTCGAGGAACTTGTCGCCCGGAGAGCGACCGGTCCGGTCGCCGGTGTCACACATCAGGGCGCCGTTGGAGGCGAGGATGCCCTCTTCGCGCCGGATGGCGTGTTCGATGAGGGTCGCCACGGCAAGATTGCGGTGAACGGTGGCGTTGCCGAATTCCAGGGTCGGGGGGGCGGAGGCGGTCGTCATGGGAACGAATCAGTCCTATGCGAAGCGGTCAGTTAACTTGGGCGGCGCCGAAAACCGGTTCGAAGCGGGATGCCACAGGCCAGGCGTCGGCGAGCCCCGGATGTCTATCTGTCGCGGGTTCGCCGCCGGGCAACCGGTTATCGCCGGGAGATGCTCCCACCCCTTTTATCGGCATGGCCCATGCCCAAGGTGAAACGTTCCATTGTACGCGAACCACGGTTGGAGTGCTACCGCCCGGAGTGCCGCCCACTGCCGCCCTCCCGTCCGCCCGAATCCGTCTCTGACCGCCCCCTGCCCCTTCGGCCCGCCGCCGGACGACCGCCAGCTTGCCCGGGATGCCCGGTCGTCCTCCGCGCCACGACGCCCTGGTGCCTCGATGCCCTGGTGCCTTCCCCTGCCACCACCAGGCCACAAGCGGGCCACCAGCGGGCCACCAGCGGGCTCACAAATTCAGCGAAAGCCATACCTTGCCGGGAGAAGGAAGATCCCGTATATTCACTCCGCGTCAGCGGCCGTGAATGGTTCACCCGCGACCGTACTTTTCGAACAGGTCCGCCGGGGACCCGGGATGGCTCATCTTCGTCATGATTCTTCACTCGTCACGCGCCACGGCGCGCTGTGACGGGGACGTCGTGCATGAACAGAGATTCCGGGTCTCTCCAGATGGACCGACTTTTCATTCAAAGAGATGTTTGATGCACACACACACACACAGAAAATCGGGCTTCGATGCGCCCTCTTCGGCCTCGTGACGGCCGTGGTCCTCAGCGTCACGGCGTCTGACCAATCCGCCACGGGTGACCTTGTTCCATCGATCGAGTACGGACCCGGAGGTGGAAGCTGCTACGAGCCGGTTCGGGTCGGCGCGTGCGCGACCTCGGCGCATGGCATGGGTGATTCCTGCCCGGACGGTTCAATGTCCTGCCCACATACCATCGTGACGAATGTTGTGATCCATACCTGTGCAGGCACTGATTCCGGTGGAAAAACGGAGTGCGTCTTCAACGACACCTTCGGGATGTGTCATATGATTCTCTCGAACTGCGTTCAAGATGGTGCGGGCGGATACAACTGCGAGCAATCACCGGTCCTGCACGTCGTTTACTATCCTGGCTATTCCGTATCCGGGGTGGATTGCTCATGAGCACTCGAAGAAAAACAACAAGGCGCTTCTGGCGTGAGATGCTGGCGTGGGTCGTGACGGCCACGCTCGTCGTCGTCTCCAACGTGCCGGCGGACGAGAGACCTGCGACATTGGTTGATTATGTCGAGTTAGGAGTCGGCTACAGCAATCTCGCGATAACAAATTCGCCTCTGTCAGTTGATGAACTCGCCGAGTGGGTGCGCATCCTGAATGCGTCGGAAGCCCAGGAGAACTATCTGCATGCGATGTATGGGGACTTTGTGACCCGGCACAACGCGTTCATGGATGATGCTGCGCCCAAGTATCTTTCAAAATCAGCCGAGCTCAACCAGATGCGGCCGGCGTCGGGCGAATCGTCCGCGGAATTTCTCGAAGCGCTCACAGACATCCATCAGGAGAGCGGGCGCATGCAGCGCCGTCTGGCGCAGATTGAACAGGATCTGATCGACCGGCTGGTCCCCAAGCTGTACGAAGAGCAATTGCCACGCCTGGAGATCCTGCGACATCGCGCCATGCGAAGGCAGATGCGAACCTTTCCAAGCCGCCTCCGCTGGTCCGATGTAGAACTCTCGACCCATTGGTACACGATCGATCCGGCACTGATTTCTTCGGAGGAATCAAAAGCAATCGACCTACTCCTCTTCGACCATGAAACGCAGCTCACCCGGCGCTTCCGCCGGCTGCATGAGGTCTTCTGGGATCGATTGCTCTCCATTGCACGGTTGTGGAACGACGCGCAGCAGGGAGTGATCTCGGCCACGGAACTTCGTGCACAATATGTTGCGCTGCAGAAATCAGAGATCGATGCATCGACTCGGGTTGGCCGGCTGAATCAGCAGACGTTGCAAACGATCCAACACATGGTCTCCGACGAAATCGCCGATGAGTTCACGGACCGGGTCCTCGCAGCGGTCTTCCCGGAGATCTACCCGGACGAGACGGCACTTGATGAGCTCTTTGCAGTCCTCAGCGATGAGGATTCGCTTGATTCCGAGCAGAGAGAAAACATCAGGAGCACATTCCAGCTCTACCGCCTGCAGGCCGATCAGATCAACGCCGAGCTCGAGAAGTTCTGCGAAGACTTCGCTCGTCGTGGCGCAGAAGGCGATCAGAGCTACTTTCCGCAATTCTTCGAGGGCGCGTTCGCCGAAGAATCGCGGCGCCGGATCGATTTTGCCGCCGGAGAGGTCAGGCGTCTCGGCGAGATCGTTGGAGAAGAGATTCTTCTCGAAGATTTCGCGGGCGAGATTCCCCCGCCGGTTCTCACCCGCCTGAACGAGGACCGGGCGGACTGATCGACCTCCTCGATTTCACCAGACTCGAACCACGCCCGGCATCGCGGATGTCGGGCGTTTTTGGTGTGTCCCCCCCCATTCTCCCGCCGTCACCGCTTGCCGGGAGGTCGCCAGTCGTGTTTGCAAGCGAGAGAGCAAGCGTCGCGCAACGATCGCGGGACAGATCGGCGGTTCCGTCGAGTCACAGTCCGGGGTCCATACGGTTCGGGGATGAGCAGGGGGGGCGGGTCTGGCCAAGATCTTCCGGGGCTGGTGATACATTCGGCGATGCAATGGCCAGGCGATGATTCTCCCGCCAGAGGCCTTCACGAAGAACAGGACGGCGAAGTCGGGACGACAGAAGCGAAGCGACGGAGGGAAGGCAGCCGGGCACAGAGGCACGCAGGGGG
>SLDM01000090.1 GCA_007125255.1 Phycisphaerales bacterium | reverse complement strand
TCGGGCCGCGCCGCCGCTGGATGTCACGGTAGACCACCCGGGCCGGCTCGATCATCTGCTTGCTGGTGACATGGTGCCACCGCGCCGACGATTGCAGCATGGAGATTCGGCCGTGCTCATCCACCGCGCCGACGACGTGTTCCCGGGAGTTCGGCGCGTAGAGCCGCTCGATCAGCAGGATGTCCAGCGGCGCCTCCAGCCGGCGCGCCAGCACGTCGGCAATCGGCACCCCGCCGTTGGCGAGACCGAGCACGATCGGCTTCTCGGCACCCTCTCCGAGATATGCAAGCGCGTCGGCCAGTTGATCCGCCGCATGGCGCCAGTTCTGGTAGCGTTTCATCCGAGGCGCCTCCCTTTTCAGGCCATCGGTTCGGGCCATCGGCTCGGGCCACCGGCCTGGGCTACCGGCTCGGGCATCGGCTCGGGCCACCGTTGAACTCACCTCCCACCATCGGCCCGGAGCACCTTCCTCGTCCTCTTCGCGCGGCCCCATTGATATTGTCACGCGCCGATCTCCGGATGCAAGTCGATCGATCGCTCAGCCGGAGGCGCTCAGGTTGGGCGGGCCGGAACGTCCGGTGCTCCCTCCCGTTGTTTCGTCCGCTCCATTGGCGCCGGACGGCGGCTTCAGGCACCACGCCGGCGCCACAATGGCGGTCCCGCCGACCTCGGCCCGGGCGAAGATTGGCCACAGGAACGGGCGGACGTTCTCGATCGCGCACCACGGCAAACTCATCCGCCGCGCGCCGAACCACCGGAACGCCGCCACCGGAACCAGGTGCAGGTGCTCCCGGTCCGTGACCGCGGTGATGCAACCATTGAAACGGCAGAGCGCGCCGATCGCGAGAAACTGACCCGATCGCGCCACCGCGCCGTTCAGAATCGGCCGGGCGGGAAAACGCCGCGCCGTCGGCACCCACATGATGCGGACGGTCGCGAGCATCAGGAAGGCGAAAGCGCCGGCCAGCCCGATTGCCATGCCGGCCGCGACGCGCCAGTCAGATCCGGCGGCCAGTTCGAAGGAGGCGATCAGCCCGCAGCTGCCGAGAAGGATCATGACCAGGAGCCCGCTCAGGAGGGCGTCCAGCTTCGGCGCGACGTGACGAAACGCAACGGCCTCTCCGGCCAGCTCCGGCTCTGAGAGATCCGGTCGATCACAGGGGAGAGGCGTATTCATCATGGCACCGGACCCTCGGTGGGAGAAGCGGGACTGCTCCTGATTCGGAAAGGCCGGCGCGACGTTTCACCCTCTGTGGCCGACCATCTGCCGGTCCCATCTGACGGTCACCAGTTGCCGGTCACCCCCGGTGGTTCACGGTCGGTGGGGGATGCGGGGAAGGGGGGAGAGGTGGCGCTCACGCGCCGGCCGCGACGGCCCTTCGAGCGGTTCGCGCCCCGGCCTGTTTCAGCAGCGGCTTGAGGTACCGTCCGGTGTGGCTCGACTTTTTCCGCGCGACCTCCTCGGGCGTGCCGGCGGCAATCACCCGCCCCCCCCGGTCGCCTCCCTCCGGACCGAGATCGATGATCCAGTCGGCGCACTTGATCACATCGAGGTTGTGTTCGATGACGATGAGCGTGTGCCGCTGATCCGCGAGCCGGTTGAGCACGCTCAGCAGTTTCTCTACATCCGCAAAGTGCAGCCCCGTGGTCGGTTCATCGAGTACGTAGAGGGTGTGCCCGGTCGCCTGGCTGCCGAGTTCGCTGGCGAGCTTGATGCGCTGCGCCTCGCCCCCGGAGAGCGTGGTCGACGGCTGGCCGAGCTGAAGATAGTCCAGCCCGACATCGTGGAGGCACTGCGCCATGCGCAGCACGCGCGGGTGGGCGTCGAAGAACTGGACCGCTTCCTCGACGGTCATCGCAAGGACATCCGCGATCGTCTTGCCGCGGAAGCGGACCTCGAGCGTCTCCCGGTTGTACCGCGTGCCCCGGCACACCTCACACCGGACGAAGACGTCGGGCAGGAAGTGCATCTCGATCTTCTTCACGCCCTGCCCCTGGCACGCCTCGCACCGTCCGCCCTTGACGTTGAAGCTGAACCGGCCGGGCAGGTACGCGCGGATCTTCGCTTCCTTCGTGTGCGTGAAGAGTTTCCGGATCTCATCGAAGATGCCGGTATACGTCGCGGGGTTGGAGCGCGGCGTGCGGCCGATGGGGGACTGATCGACCTCGATCACCCGGTCGATCTGTCCGAGCCCGTTCACGCGGGTGTGCGCGCCGGGTGTGATGCGGGAGCCGACGACGTGCTTCTTCGCCGCCTTGAGCAGAACTTCGTTGACCAGCGTGGACTTGCCCGATCCGGACACGCCGGTCACGCAGATCAACCCGCCGAGCGGAAATGTCACATCGATCGACTGGAGGTTGTTGGCCCGCGCCCCCTTGACGACGATCGCGCGGTCTTCGGTCATCTCGCGCCGTTCCGCGGGGACTTCGATGGAGCGCCGGCCGGAGAGAAAGTCACCGGTGAGCGACCGCGGATGGGCCATGATCTCCTCGGGCGTCCCCTGGGCGACGACGGTGCCGCCCCATTCGCCGGGGCCGGGGCCGATATCAAGGATGTGGTCGGCGGCCCGGATCATGTCTTCATCATGTTCGACGACGAGGACGGTGTTGCCGATATCGGTGAGTCGGCGCAGCGTGTTGATCAGCCGGTCGTTGTCGCGCTGGTGCAGGCCGATGGTCGGTTCATCGAGAACGTAACACGTGCCGACGAGCCCCGAGCCGACCTGGGTGGCCAGGCGGATGCGCTGCGCTTCCCCGCCGGAGAGCGTGGAGGCGGTGCGATCGAGGGTGAGGTAGTTCAGTCCGACCGAGGCCAGAAAGCCGAGTCGCGAGTTGATCTCGCGCAGAATCGGGGCGGCGATCTGCTGCTGCTCGTCGGTCAACTCGAGCGAGTCGAAGAAGCCGATCGCCTGGTCGATCGTCATTCCCGTGATATCCGCGATCGAATAGCCGTCCCCGGCGCGGAACGCCGCGGGATCGCCATCCTGCGGACGGGTATGCAGCAGCACGTGCAGCGCTTCGATGCGCAGGCGTTTCTTCTCACACGTCGGGCAGGGGGCGTTGGTCATGTACTGACGGAGCCGCTCGCGCACGAAGTCGCTCTCGGAGTTGTCGTAGCGCCGGTGGAGATTCGGGATCACGCCCTCGAAGCTGAAGCGGTAGCGGGATTCATCGCGTTCGTTCGTCCCTTCCAGGAGCACGCGCTTCGCGGCCTTGCGCATCCGGCCGAAGGCCTGGTGCCGATCGACATCCATCGCATCACAGAATCGGCGGAGGATGCGGCCGTAGTACATGTTCATTCGTTTGCCGTTCTTCTTCCACGGCTCGATCGCGCCCTCGGCGAGCGTGAGCGCGGCGTCCGGCACGATGAGGTTCTCATCGAACTCGCTGACGAGCCCCAGCCCGTCACAGTTGGGACACGCCCCGTAAGGCGAGTTGAATGAAAAGAGTCGCGGCTCCAGTTCATCGAGCGAACACTCCGGGTGATCCGGACAGGCGAACTTCTCGCTGAAGCGGTGTTCAATCCACGCCCCGCCTGACGACGCGCCGGGCGCCGAGGCACCGGTGCTCTTCGCGCCGGTGCCGGCCGCCCCGGGATCGTTCTGGACCAGGGCGATCATCGTGCCCTCGGCGAGTTTCAGCGCCGCTTCGACGGAATCGGCGATGCGCTGCCGCGCTTCGGGCTTGATGACGATGCGATCCACCACCGCTTCGATGGTGTGCAACTCGTAGCGGCCAAGGTTGAGCGGGTTGTCGCCGCCCTCCTTGAGCGCGTCGCGGATGTCGATGATCTCGCCGTTCACGCGGGCCCGGACGTACCCCTGTTTCTGAAGCCCCTCGATGACTTCGCGGTGGTACCCCTTCTTGCCGCGCACCACCGGCGCGGCGATCATCATCCGCGTGCCTTCGGGCGCCTCGAGCAGCGAATCGACGATCTGGGAAGCGCTGGAAGCGGAGATCGGTTTCCCGCACCGGCTGCCGCGGCTTCCCGTTTTCGAGCCCTCGGACCGGTCACTTCCATGCCAGCACGTCGGCTGTCCGCACCGGGCGAAGAGCAGGCGCAGATAGTCGTAGATCTCGGTGGTCGTCGCGACGGTGGAGCGCGGGTTGTGCCCGCCGCTGCGCTGTTGAATGGCGATCGTCGGGGGCAGGCCCTCGATCGTCTCGATATCGGGCTTCTGGAGCTGATCGAGGAACTGCCGCGCATACGCGCTGAGCGACTCCATGTACTTGCGCTGGCCTTCGGCGAAGATGGTATCGAAGGCTAGGCTTGACTTACCCGACCCGGAAAGACCGGTTATTACCACCAGCTTATCGCGGGGAATCTCCAGGTCCACGTTCT
>SLDM01000120.1 GCA_007125255.1 Phycisphaerales bacterium | reverse complement strand
TGCCGCCGAGCAGTACTTCAACGCCGCCGACCTGCCCCGGGCGCGAGCGATTCTGCTGCGGCTGATCGACCGGGCTCCCCGGGAGCCGCGGGCACGGGAGCTCTACGGCCAGACGATCCTGGCCGAAGCCGCCGAGGCGCGGGAGCAGGGCCGCCATGACGCCGCCCAGCATCTGAGCCGCGAGGCGTACGAACAGTACCGCGCGGCCACGGAACTGCGGCCGAACGACTCGGGCCTCCACCAGAGCGCGGGCGAGATCGCTCAATCCGCCGGCGAGCTGGAGACGGCCCTGAGGCACTATCGCCGGGCCGGTGAGCTCGATCCGAATGAGACCAAGCATGTGTTCTTCGCCGCGCAGGTTCTGATCCGGAAGAACGCGTTTCCGGAGGCCGAAGCCAAGCTCGATCGGGCGCGGCGGCTGGCCCCCGACGAGCCGCTCACCTACGCCTCACTGGCGAACCTCGCGGTCGAACGGGGGGAGTATGGAAAAGCGCTGGGCTGGATCGAGGAGGCCCGCAGCATCGACCCGCGGGATGTGGGCTTCCGGGTGATCGAGGCCTCGATCCACCGCCGGCAGGGCGATCCGCGGCGCTCGGTCGAACTGCTGATCCACCTGGCGGAGTCGGAGCGGTCCCGCCCGATGGTGGCCGATGAATTGGGAAGGGCCCTGGAGCAGATCGGCGAGACGGCGGAGGCAGGGGATGTCTGGTCACTGGTCTACTTCGCCAACCAGAACCACCCCGAGGCATGGCGCTGGGCCGTCCGGGCCGGTCAGGCCCGACTGACGGAAGGGCGCCGGGAGCGGGCCCGGCAGTGGCTCCAGGAAGCGCGGCGGCACCAGCCGGGTCAACTGGATCATGCGGAGGTCGAATCCCTGGCGCAGGCGTTCGGGGAGGATGAGCCCGGTCACCGGTCGCGGCCTGATTGATACGGCTCGATTCGTTGTCCCGCTTCCTGCCAGGGATTCGGCTCCGGCCGTCGCCGGCGCCGCTCGGACCGGAGGCGATTCCGCCGCCGCAGGACGCTGATCAGGGTCATCGACAGCAGAAAGACCACCAGCAGAAGGGTCAGCAACCCGAACAGCCAGAGCGCCCGGGCAAGATCATCGGTCTGGGCAGTGAGATACAGCAACGTCGTGCGACTCCGATCGCCGGTGGGGACGAGATCATCATAGCGATCCGGATCGATCGCATCCCGCACCCGAATCGCTCGAGCCCGGATAAATATGAGAACTCTGTGGTGAGATATCGGTACTAGGGAGGGGAAAGGTAGGTTCTCCCCATGGGCTGGTGCAGGTAAGGTGCGCGGTCGCATGCAAACGCGTGAAGCAAATCGAGGCAATAGCCGATGCTGCGGAGGAGTTGTAACTCTGCCGGCGACGTCCGATCATGTGTCCGCGACCGCGAAGGCATCTGTCACCCGGTACTCCGCCGACCCGCGTACGGCAAGACGGCCTCCCGCTCATCGTTCCATTCTCTCACACAGGTGTAAGGCCACCATGAAAACTTCTCGAACTCGACGTGCCCGAACAACTCTGGCCCTTTGCGGGGTGCTCGCGGCCGGTGCGGTCAGCATGACCGTGTTGAGCAATCCCGCCTCCACGGGTAACTCCGTCGAAGAATGGTCCAGGAGCGTCTGGGAAACCGCCCTCAAGGGCGATGGCTCCGCGCTGCGCCGGCAACTCGATAACGCGCCGATCGGCCGGGATGTCCATGCTCATGCGGATCACTTCCGCGAGACGCTGAAGACGCATAATCAGAATCTCAGCCAGGCCGACCAGGATCGGCAGGAAGCACGGGATGCGGCGTACGAGAAGATGGTCGGGCTTCTCGAAGAGGGTGACGTCTCCGGAGCCCTGCGAAAAGCGGTGGAAGTTCAGACGCTGAGCGATCGGCTGGAGGATGCGTTCAACGACGAGAAGATTCAGGGACTGATCGAAACCGCGCAGAAGGAACTGCCGCGGGTGAAGGCCGGTGATGAGTGGCTGCTGGCCCAGGAACTGCTGTTCCGCATCCGGACGTTGTACGATGACACCGAGCTCCAGGACGAGTACCGGGCGTTCGACCACGAGCTGCGGCTCGTGAATCAGCGGGTGGCGCTGCTTTCGCGGTACGCCCCGCGAAAGCTGCACGAAATGCGCAACGAGTCCCTGAAGCGTCGGGGCGAAGAGCCGCTCGGCCCGTTCAACGAGGCGGCCGCCACGCGATGGGATGAGCGCGTGGAGGGCATCAACTTTCCCATGCTGCGCGAATCCCTGCGCGTCGCGGCGCGGGAGCACATCGAAGGCGATGGGTGGCGCCCGCTGCTCGAAGGCGGCCTGGAAACACTGAAACTCCTGGCCACGACGAGCCAGTTGGAAGAGCAGTTCCCGTCGCTGGGAAACAGCGACAAGGTCCGAAAGTGGAACCGCACGGTCGACAAGGAACTGGATGATCTGCGGAAGGCGAACGACCGGGATCTCGACAACTGGTACGCCAACCGCCTGCTCGGCCGGCTGTCCGATGCCAACAAGGCTTCCATCGAACTGCCCGATGCGGTGATCTACCGCGAGTTCGGCGACGGGGCAATGCAGCGTCTGGATGAGTTCACCGAGGTCATCTGGCCCGACGCGCTGCGCCGGTTCCGCCAGGCGACGGAGGGCAATTTCGTCGGCGTCGGCATTCTGATTCGGCACAACGAAAAGCGCGAGATTGAAGTGGTCAATCCGCTCGAAGGCACGCCCGCCTACTTTGCCGGGATCAAGCCGGACGATCAGATCGTCGAGGTCGATGGTGAATCCACCGTCGGCTGGTCGCTGAACGACGCGGTGGATCGCATCACCGGTCCCCGGGGGGAGACGGTGGAACTCACGATCCGGCGCGATGGGCACGACGAGGTGCTCAAGTACGAGATCGTCCGGGACAATATCAAGCTTCATTCGGTGCGCGGCTGGTGGAAGACCGGCATCACGGGTGAGGGCGATCCCGAGTGGGACTGGTTCATCGATTCGGTCAACAACATCGGCTACGTTCGGATTACCAGTTTCAACGAGGAAACCTATAACGACGTACGCCGCGCATGGCGGCAGATGAACGAGAAGGCGACGCCCCGCGGGCTGATCATCGACCTGCGCTACAACCCCGGCGGACTGCTCACCAGCGCGGTGCAGATCACGAACCTCTTCCTCTCCCGGGGGTCGATCGTCTCCGGTGAGCGGAAGGATGGCATGACCGACTGGAACCAGGTGGCCCGTCCGAACCTGGCCGAGTTCGGCGATGTGCCGACCGTCGTGATCATCAACAAGGGAGCGGCCAGCGGAAGTGAAATCGTCGCCGGTGCCCTGCAGGCCCACGGGGTGGCGGTGGTCGTCGGTGAACGCAGCTTCGGGAAAGGCAGTGTGCAGACGGTGCACCAGGTCGCGCCCAACGCAGCGCTCAAGCTGACGACGCAGTACTATCGCCTGCCGCCGGCATCGGGTGAACGTCAGGGACGTCTGGTCCATCGGCGTGAAGGCGCGACCGTCTGGGGGGTCGATCCGGATATCGAAGTCCGCATGACCCCGTCCCAGGTCGAGAAATCAATCGTTCTGCGTCAGGAAGCGGAAATCATCCCCCAGGATGATGACGGCAACCTCGTGCACGATCATCCCGATCGGCCTCACGTGGACGAACTGCTGAGTAAGGGGCTGGATCCGCAGATCAGCACGGCCCTGCTTCTGCTGCAGGCCCGGGCGCTCGGCACCATCAGTGACGAACACCGGCACGCCGCACGCCGCGACTGAGAACGCGGCCGGACAGTAACGCCAGTGGCGTCATCACGGCACCAACGATCGCGGCCCGGAGTTCAACTCCGGGCCGCGTTTCTTTTCGGGTCTTTCCGGTGAGGCCGGGACTTCCCTCTGCCGGGTATTCCAGGTCAGATCGGGTCGAGCAAAGCGTCCACCGCGGAGGGCGCGGAGAGCGCGGAGAAGGGTAGCGGAGCGGAGTGACGAAGTGGGAGAATGGAGGCGCCAGCCTGCGGCCCTCCTCCGGATTCCTTCGCTGAACGCTCTCATCCCTGCCGGTCCCTCTCGCCGAATCCTGAAGCGCTGCCATTGAACCCACCAGCGTGTCTTCTCGTCCCACTCCGCGTTCTCTCCGCGTCCTCCGCGATCTCCGCGGTGAATCTGTTTCACGCACGGATCTGATCCGGGATTCGTATGCGTGGGCATACGGATGGGGGGGAGTTGGGGGGCGCTGCCTTCAGATCAGCCTCTCATCCGGTCGGCTGCTCATCGGCTGGTCAGTGAGACCGCGTCGCTGCCCCGGCCCTCACGTCCGGCCAGTGCGCTCTCGTAGTCCGGCGCGTACTGATCAAGACCGAACG
>SLDM01000333.1 GCA_007125255.1 Phycisphaerales bacterium | reverse complement strand
TCGCTCCGTCCCTTTCCCTCCGTGCCTTTCCCACTCCGTTACTTCGCATTCGACCGCCCCCTCCTGTACTATTGAACTCATGCCCTCTTACGAATTCGAAGGTTGCACGCCGGTGGTCGATCCAACGGCGTTTGTGCATCCCACGGCGGTTCTCATCGGCGACGTCATCATCGGTCCCGGTTGTCTCGTCGGGCCCGGGGCGTCGTTGCGCGGTGATATCGGCCGGCTCGAGATGAAAGCCGGCTCCAATGTGCAGGACAACTGCACCGTCCACTGCTTTCCCGGCAAGGATGTCATCATCGAGGAAGATGGTCATATCGGCCACGGCGCCGTGCTTCACGGCTGCACGATCCGGCGCAACGGCATGGTCGGCATGAATGCGGTCGTCATGGACGATGCGGTCATCGGCGAAAACGCGTTCGTCGCCGCGATGAGCTTCGTCAAGGCCGGCACCGAGGTGCCGGCCAACACCCTCGTCGGGGGCATCCCCGCCAAGCCGATGCGCGAACTCTCGGCAAAGGAGATCGCCTGGAAGAGTGAAGGGACGGGGCACTACCAGCACCTGGCGCGGCGGTATCTCGCGACCGCGAAGGAAGTCGCGCCGCTGAAAGAGGTCGAGGCGGATCGCCCGCGCGTTCCGGATCTGCTCTACCGGCCGAAACACGAGCAGCCGCGAAAGTAGCGTCCTGGGGAGAAGGGGGGCGACAGAGTGTCTCCACGAAGGGTGCCACTGCCAGTGAGCGCAGCGAATCCACGTCGGGTGCCACTGCCAGTGAGCGCCGCGAATCGGCAGTGCAGGCGCGCACCGTGGCGCGATATTTCAGGGGGGTGAGTATCGTTCCACCAGCGCACGGCCGACTCCCTTCGGTCCCTGGCCGTGGCACCCTGTACGCGAGATCCCACTCGAAATCACGGTTCGGTTCGGGATGCTTCCTGAATCGCGCGAAACTCTTCAAGCTGCGCTTCGATCTGCTGAAGCTCCTGAGTCCTGCCCAGAGAGCGAGCCGCTTCCGCGGCCCGTTCGGCCGTCGCAATCGCTGCGTCCAGATTGCCCGCCTCGGCATGCACCGACGCAAGGATGAGCAGTGAGGAGGGGTCACGGCCGCCGAACTGCTGCACCATGTGTTCGGCCAGCGACCGCGCGGACGCGTGGTCTCGGACCTCGGGGTCCCGGGCCTGTGAGTAGAGCCGAATCAGTCGAACGAGGACGGCGAGACGCTCCTGGTCCGATGGCGCGGCATCGTGAATGTACCGGTAGAGCCGTTCGGCCGTGGCCTCGTCGCCGATCTCGACCGAGACGTTGGCAAGGGTCAGCAGCATGCCGAGATCGCCCGGATTCATCTGAGCGTACCGGCGAAGCTCGCGGGCCGCTTCCTCGAAGCGCTCGGCGTTCAGCAGTGCCCGCGCCAGTTCGCGGCGGTACTCCGGCACGGTGCGGGCGCCCTCACTGGCAATCCGGTACGACTCGATCGCCCGCTCGAGATCACCCTTGAATTCGAAGAGACGTCCGCGTTCCCAATGGAACGGCGGCCAGTCGGGCAGAATCTCGATGGCGCGATCCATCGATTCGATCGCGGCATCCAGATCGCCCAGGATGCGGTGGACCTCGGCCATGCTGCGAAGCGAGCTGGGGTCCTGAGGCCGCTGGTCCCTGGCAACCTCGAGATGCCCCTTGGCTTCGATGGCCAGCACGTGCATCCGGTCTTCCTGCCCGGCCGCTCGCGCCGCTTCGGCGCGGCGCAGAATCTGCTGGGCCAGATTGTTTCGCGGCATCCAGCCATCCGGATTTTTTTCCACCGTATCGCGCCAGACCGTTTCCGCATTCTCGTAGATCAATGTCTGCCGCCAACTCAGCGCGAACAGGATGGGCAGGACGATGACGCCGAGGGCGATCCAGACGCGGGGCTGAGGGATCAGAAAGGCGAGGCCGCCGATGACGAAGGCGATGAAGCCGATGCTGGCGTGATAGACGAAGTGATCCGCAACGAACGAGAAGAGGTGGGGGTAGACGTTGAAGTAGCCCAGCGCGGGAAAGACGGTGCCGGCGTAGAAAGAAAGCGCGACGAACGGCCCGCGACAGCCGCGCCGCAGCGCTTCCAGGCACGCCAGGCCGATCACGATACAGATCACCAGCGGCAGGTACTGCAGCGGACTCGAGGCGTCGATTTCCCACCGCGGGTAGATGAACATCAGCGGTTCCGGCCAGAGCATCTTGCCGGGATAGAACAGCAGGGCGCGCGTCGCGATCAGCGTGCGTTCAATGAAGGAATACGCAAAGTCTTCGCCCTCCGCGCCGACCCATTCGCGTTCGATGGCCGCGGTGTTCATCGCGAGCAGGAAGCCGACGATGAAGAACGGTGCGAGCGGCAGCAATCGCCGCCAGGTGATCGGATGTCGCTGCCAGATCATGACGAGAATCAGGGCCGCGGGCAGTGAACAGGTGACGGTTTTGCTGAACAGCGCGAGCAGAAAGAGCCCGAGTGCCGCTCCATACCAGCCCCACGGCGTCTGGCCCTGATGGCCGCCGGAGGCAATCGATTCCGGCGGCCGGAAGCGCAGGCGATCAAAGTGCAGATACGCCAGCGCGGCCGACAGGTAGAAGAAGAGGGAAAGCACGTTCTTCCGTTCGCTGACCCAGGCCACCGATTCGACCATGATCGGATGCAGCGCGAAGACCAGGGCGATGGCCAGTGCGCCCGGAACACGGAGGCGCACCAGGATGATCCAGAGCAGGATCGCGTTCCCCCCGTGCAGCAGCACGTTCACCGCGTGGTAGCCCCTCGGATTCAGTTCCCACAACTGGTATTCCACCCAGAAGGTGGTGAAGACCATGGGATAGTACTGAGGCGTCTGGTAGGGAATCCAGATGCGCAGCAATCCGTCGAAGTCGCGCAGCAGTTCATTTTCCGTCACATAGTCGTTGTCATCCCAGATCCAGCCGGCGTCCAACGCGGGCAGGTAGGCGAGGATGGTGATGAGCACGATTCCCGCCATCGCCCACGGCGCCCAGGCGGGCAGTGACCCCGGACGGCGCGCCAGGTCGGTTGTCGTCCGCGCGCTGGTCATGGGAAGTCATCTCCCGGCTGCGTCGCCGGATCTATTGCCGGTTCTATTGCCGGATCTATTGCCGGTTCTATCGCCGGGTTCACGATCGGCGACCTGTCGGGCGGCATCGGCGATCAATTCGTTCATGGTCGGGTGGGGGTGCAGGGTGCCGGCGAGGTCATCGAGCTCCGCGCCCATCTCCACCGCCAAGGCCCCTTCACCGATCATCTCGGCGGCGCCCGCGCCGACCAGCCCGACACCGAGGATCATCTTCGTGTCGGGGTCGTAGATGATCTTGGTCAATCCGTCGGTGCGCCCCATGCCGACGGCCCGCCCGGAGGCGCCCCACGGCAGCTTCACGATCTCGTGGGTCAGGCCCTCCGCCCGGGCGTGTGATTCGGTCAGGCCGCACCAGGCGATCTGCGGGTCGGTAAAGATCGTGACCGGCACCGCGCGCACATCCAGCGCGGTTTTCCAGCCGGCGATCGATTCCGCGGCCACCCGTCCCTGGGCGAGGGCGAAGTCCGCCAGCAGCGGACCGCCGGTGACATCGCCGACGGCGTAGAGCCGGGGGTCGGTGGTGCGCAGCTGATCGTCGACCCGGATGAAGCCCTCTTCGTCCAGGGTAGCGCCGGTTCGATCGAGGTTGAGCTTGCCGGTGTTCGCCCGCTGGCCTAGTGCGACGATGACACGGTCGAACTCGGCGGGCTGCGGCGCGTTCCTGCCGGAAAACGTGATGTGAACACGCGGGCCTTTGTTCTCCGCGCCTTCAACGATTGTTTCGAGTGCGGCCACCTCGAGGTCTTTCGCCAGCTGCCGGGTGACGTTGCGGGTGAGATCCGCATCGACCGCGGGCAGCCAGACGCTGCCGTCGTGAACGAGCGTGACCTTGCTGCCCAGGGCGCGGTAGACAAGCGACATCTCCACCGCCATGTACCCGCCGCCGAGGATCAGAAGCTTCTCGGGAAGCGTATCGACATCCAGCGCACGTCCCGGGCTGATGATCCGTTCTCCGTCGAAGGGGAGAGCGGGATGTTCGATCGGCTGGGAGCCGGAGGCGATCAGGGCCCTTCGGAAGCGCACGCGCGGCACGCTGCCGCCGACAACGTTGACGCGGCGGGCATCCTCGAAGTTCGCTTCGCCCTGCAGGTGTTCGACGTTCAGTTTCTTCGCCTGCGCGGCAAGCCCCTTGCCCAGGGTCGACCGGGCCTTGTCCAGCCAGGCGCGGATCGCATCGCGATCGATCGTCGGCGGGCCGTAGGTGACGCCGAACTGTTTCGCCCGCTCGCCGTTGCGAATCGTTTCGGCGATGTGGAGCAGCGTCTTGGAGGG
>SLDM01000085.1 GCA_007125255.1 Phycisphaerales bacterium | reverse complement strand
CGACGCCGCGTTCTCGCCGTCCTTGAAGACCAGCGGCAGCACGCCCATGCCGACAAGATTCGACCGGTGAATGCGCTCGAAACTCTCGGCAATGACGGCCCTGATACCGAGCAGGAACGTGCCCTTGGCGGCCCAGTCGCGCGAGGAACCCATCCCGTAATCCTTGCCGGCCAGCACGATCAGCGGCGTGGCGTTCTCACTGTGCGTGATCTCCGGCTCGCTGGTGGTGCATGCGCCGTAGGCGACGGCGGCGCCGAAGATGCTGGTCTGATCGCCTTTCTTGAGCTTGCTGTTGTTCTGGCCGTTGGTTTGGCCGTTGGTGCCGCCGAGGAAGGTGGTGACCCCACCCTCGGTGCCCGGGGCGAGCTGGTTGCGGACGCGGATGTTGGCGAACGTGCCGCGCACCATCACGCGATCGTTGCCGCGCCGTGAACCGTAGCTGTTGAACATGCTGACCGGGACGTCGTTGTCCAGAAGATAGTGGCCGGCGGGAGAGTCCTTCTTGATCGCGCCGGCGGGGCTGATGTGGTCGGTTGTGACCGAGTCGCCGAGCTTGACCAGGCAGCGGGCGCCTGTGATCGAGTGAATGCCGGGAGTTTCCTGCGTCATGCCGAGGAAGAACGGCGGCTCCTGCACGTAGGTGGAGTCGTCGTTCCACTCGTAGAGCTGGCCGCCGGAGACGTCGATCTCCTTCCACTCGTCCTGGCCTTCAAAGACGTTGGCGTACTGTTCGATGAACTGTTCGCGCGTGACGCACTCGGCGACGACTTCATCGATCTCCTTCTGGGTCGGCCAGATGTCCTTGAGGAAGACCGGCTCGCCCTCCTGGTCGGTACCCAGCGGGTCGTTGACGAGGTCGATATCGACCGTGCCGGCAAGGGCGTACGCCACGACCAGCGGCGGGGAAGCGAGGTAGTTCGCGCGGACATCCGGGCTGATGCGGCCTTCAAAGTTGCGATTGCCCGAAAGCACGCTTGCCGCGACGAGATCGTTGTCGTTGATCGCCTTGGAAATCGGATCGGGGAGCGGGCCGGAATTGCCGATGCACGTCGTGCAGCCGTAGCCCACGAGATAGAAGCCGAGGTTTTCCAGATCATCGAGCAGTTCCGCCTTGCGGAGGTACTCGGTGACGACCTTCGAACCCGGCGCGAGGGACGTCTTGACCCACGGCTTGCGGGCGAGACCCTTCTCGAGCGCTTTGCGCGCGACGAGACCGGCACCAAGCATGACGCCGGGGTTGCTGGTATTCGTGCAACTGGTGATCGCGGCGATGACGACCGAGCCGTGCTTGAGTTTGAAGGTTTCGCCGTCAAATTCCACTTCCACGCCGTCCAGTCCGGGATCGGACCCGGTCGCGACAGTAGCGCCTTCCGCAATCGCGGTCTGACCGCCGCCCTCGGTGGCAAAGGATTCAACGGTTGAGTTCCTGGTCGGCGCGGTCTTGTCGAAGGTGATGGAGAGATCCTGCTCCCATTGTTCCTTCATGCCCGAGAGCGACACGCGGTCCTGCGGCCGGCGCGGGCCGGCGAGCGACGGCTCGACGGTGGACATGTCCAGCTCGAGCACAGTGCTGTACTTGATCTCGCGCGAATCCTCGCGCCACATGCCCTGCTCCCGGTAGTACTGCTCGACGGTGTTGATGAGCTTTTCGTCCCGGCCGGTCAGGTGCATGTACTTCAGCGTCTGATCGTCGACGGGGAAGAAGCCGATTGTCGCGCCGTACTCCGGGGCCATGTTTGCGATCGTGGCGCGGTTGGCGATGGGCATGGTCGCCAGCCCCGGACCGAAGAACTCAACGAAGCGGCCCACCACACCGTGGTCGCGAAGGATCTGGGTGACCATCAGGACAAGATCGGTCGCGGTCGCGCCTTCGGCGAGCTCGCCGGTCAGCTTGAAACCGACGACTTCGGGCAGGAGCATGTAGATCGGCTGGCCGAGCATGACCGCTTCGGCTTCGATACCGCCGACTCCCCAGCCGACGACGCCGAGGCCGTTGATCATCGTCGTGTGGCTGTCGGTGCCGACGAGCGAGTCGGGATAGAGCGCGTTCTCATGATCCCAGACGACCTTCGCGAGATACTCGAGGTTGACCTGGTGCACGATGCCGGTGGCAGGCGGCACCACGCGGAAGTTGTTGAAGCTCTTCTGTCCCCATTTGAGGAACTCGTAGCGTTCCTGGTTGCGTTCAAATTCCTTCTGGCTGTTGATGGTGAGGGCCATGCCGCTGTTGAAGGCATCGACCTGCACGGAGTGGTCGATCACGAGATCACAGGGAACCAGGGGGTTGACCTTGGAGGCGTTCTTCTTCTCGCCGGTCATCTGGGTAATCGCGCCGCGCATGGCGGCGAGATCGACCACGGCGGGCACGCCGGTGAAGTCCTGCAGGACGACCCGGCCGGGCGTGAAGGGAATCTCGACATCCCCGACGCTGGATGAGTCGTAGCGGGCGATCGCCTTGACGTCCTCTTCGCGGACGACATGGCCATCACAGTGCCGAAGGCACGATTCAAGCAGCACCTTGACGCAGTAGGGAAGCTGATCGACCTCCGCCACGCCGCGCAGCGCGTCCAGGCGGTAGATGGTGCGTTCGCCCAGCGGCGTTCTGAGGGTCGCGCGAGCGGAGAACGGGTCGTGGTTCGGGGTCGTCATGGGGAAAGGCCGTCCTTTCGGTTTGGGAATGATTCGGGTCTCCGTGTCCGAAAACACCGATCGAATGCAAACCTCCATGATACCAGATAACCGCTTTCTCAGCAGGCTCAGAAGCCATCGCCGTCTCCGGCGTGCGCCGGCGGGGCACTCACCCCGATTTGACGGCGGCTCCCCCCGAGTCACTTGACTACGACCCAATCGAACGCACACTCTTTGTAAGGATGATGCTCGGAATACGCCTGCTCCTGTCGATCGCGCTGGTGCTGCAGTTGGGTGCCTACCGCCAATGCTGCGCGATGGAAGAGCTCTGCCGGATCGGCGAGTGTGACTGGACTGCGGCCGATCATTCCGGTGGCGAGAAGGAAGCGGCTGCGCCGCACGGCAGTGAACGGGGGGATGATCACCATCACGAGCACGCTCACAGTCACGAGGCCAATCGCGAGGCCAATCACGAGGGCTGCCACAAGAAAAGCAGTCGTGAGCGCGGCGGCGGACCGAACCATGAGGAGCGGGCGAATCCGGCCGGGTGTTGTCAGCACGCTCTCCCCCTCCCCGATCCCCGCGGCGATGATCATGCGTGCTGCTCTTCCGCGGCGAACGGCGGGCATGCGGAGAACGGTGAGCACCGTGCGGCCGCGTGTGTCCCTGATTGCTCCCAGGCACATGAACAGGTACACGAACAGGCAACTGGCCACGAAGACGCGGATGAGGTGCCGGGCGCCTGTTGCAGCCGTTCGTCGCTGATCGCTTCATCATCCTGTTGCTGTTGCGCCGACGCGCCGCCGGCCTCGCGCACCCCCACCGAGGGGGTCCCGCCGGTCGAAGAGACGTTGAGCGTGAATTCGGCACTGACCGCCACGACGTTCGTCGTGGCGACACTCGACTGGCTCCCGCGGTCCGAGCCGCGGCCGGAACTTCCGGCCCGCAGTCGAGCGGGCCCTTCGCACCAGCGCCGTCTGGCGAGATTGTGCATCTGGAGAAATTGATGGAGAGCGCTTCGGTCATCGTGGTGCCGCGGCGCGTGCGAGACCTCGCCCGCTTCCCCCACCGCGATCGGCCGGAAACCGGCCCGGCCCCTGGCCTGCGCCGGATTGCGTTCGGCCCGATGAATGCTGCCAGCAATTTTCTGCCCGTGGCTTTCTGAGCTTTGCACTCTGCCGGCCGAATTCTGATTGCTCTCCAGACCTCCCTTCAAGGAGTTTCCAGATGAAGTCTTTTACGCTTCTCAGCGTCCTGTGTGTCAGTTTTCTCCTGATCGGCTGTTCGAGCACCTCGAGCGGCGATCGTATTGCCATCGGCCAGGTCTCCGGCCCGGCGTGTTGCTCGTGCGAAGTGTGCGAGTGCACCTGCTGCTCGTGCGAATCGTGCGACTGCGCCGAGTGCTGCAGCAACGGCGATTGCACGGATTGTTGCACGCAGGGTTGCCAGTGCGCCGAAAAGCCGGCATGCTGCACCAATCACGCGTGTGCGAAAGTCTGTGCGGACTGCCGCGCGGGTGACTGTACCGATTGCCGCGCCGGCGAGTGCAAGCCCTGCGCCGCGGCCGGCTGCTGCTGTGCTGCCTGAGCGCCGCGGCAGATCAAACGCCTCTCTCTTATCCCTCGCTGGGATACTGAGCGCCGGGTTGACCACGTCGTCAGCCCGGCGTTTCTTTTGTTGTGTGAACCGTCAGCCAGGTGTGAGGCGCAAATGGAGTGTGGAAGACATGGAGGACGGAGAGGCACGAAGGCACGGAGGCACGAAGGGG
>SLDM01000249.1 GCA_007125255.1 Phycisphaerales bacterium | reverse complement strand
GGAGGCACGGGGGGAGTGACGAAGTAACGAAGTGACGGAGTGACGAAGAAGTGGCATAGGTGTCGTCCCTGCGGAAGCGGGGACCCAGGCGGCGCGAAGGAGGTGTTCTGCGTGGGGGCCGGTTTCTGCGCGCGGGGGCGCTCACGGCGCACCCCCTGGATTCCCACTTCCACGGGAATGACGGAAAGCCCGACTCGCGCCGACGCCGCCCGTCCCACCACCCTCCTTGCCTCGATGCCTTGATCCCTTCCCTCCGTCGCTTCGTCGCTATCCCTCCGTGCCTTACTTGATACCTTGATGCCTCGGTCCCTCGGTGCCTTCCCCATCCCCTTCGTCACTCCGTCACTTCGGTACTTAGTCATAGTCTCGGTATCTCGCGCGCAGAGACATGCCCATACCGATCAACACCTGAAGGAACAGGAGAGCAAACCCCAGCAAGAATGGAGCGACTGGAAACCAGCCTGGCACCGGGCCGCCCATGGCGCGGGCGAACTGAGTCCCGAGGAGAACGCTTCCGATGACCAGGAGTGGAATCGAAATCCTGATGAACGAATTCATCTCGCGATCGCTCAGCCGAACGAGACCTTCGCGCTTGATCGTGGCACCGAGCATGTCGCGCCAATGGTTACGGGCGGACTTCACCTCGAACGCTTCGCCACACTCCGGGCAGTGACCTGACGAACCAAGTCCGTGCAGACGGTACTCACAGACCGGGCAGAGAAGAAAGTCAGCGTCACGGAGGCGGCGCCATGCTCGGTGGCGCATGACCGCACCGATGAACATGCCAAGAGCCAGCGGCACCAGGATCATCTCCCCGCGGTAGACGATTCGAATGCCGTACATCTCATCGATGACTTGGAACAGGATTGTGTACGCGAAGATAAGAGCAATGATGATGCAGGGCAGGAATGTCCCGATGCGTGCCGCCCGCGGTTGCTTTCGCCACATCGAACCCATTGGCGCAGTGTACATGTATGGCAGGGTGGTTGGCGTGGAATTCTTCAGCGCTCGGCTTGCCTTTGTTTGCGGAACCCGAGTAAGCGTTGTGACGAAGTGACGGAGTGAAGAGAGGCACGAAGGCACGCAGGCACGGAGGGGAGAGGGATCAAGGCATCAAGGCATCGAGTAGTGCCCACTCAACGTCTTACCTCAGTCCGATGATCAACTTTCCATCTCACACGGCCGACTCGCTGCGCTCGCTGGCCGTGGCACCCTGCGCGAGGGACGTTCTCGGCGCACGGGACGCATTCTGCGCGCCCCCTGGATCCCCGCTTCCACGGGAATGACGAGGTCAGGATCCTCGCCGAAACTACCCACCCCTCCATCACTTTGTCACTCCGTCACTTTCTCTCCGTGCCTCGATGCCTTGGCCCCTTACCCTCCGTCGCTTCGCCCCTCCGTCGCTCCGTCGCTTTTCCTCCGTGCCTCTCTTCACTTCGTCACTCCGTCACTCCCCACCCCATATGTTCGCCTGATGTCAGGGTCCTCATCATCGAAATCTGCCTCTTTGGCGAAGGGTTTCGGGAATTTCGCGGCCGGTGGAGCGTTCTATCATCGATCTATCGCGGAACCGCATACATCCCGGAACACGCCGGGCCCATCGCGCCAGGTATCGTCGCAGCCGCCGCCGGCGACGACGACGATGATGATGACGACGCAGACGGGGTCACCGTTTGCCGCCGGTCTCAGCGACGTCCGCGATATTCGCGGCAGCTCCCCGCCCGCAGTGTGCTGCAGCCCGGTTCCCTGTCCGACTGTCCGACTGTTCGACTGTTCGACTGTTCGACTGACTCACTGACTCACTGACTCACTGACTCACTGACTGACTGACTGAATGACTGAATGAACGCACGGAGTGCTCACGTATGCCATTTGATCGATTCTCGCCGTCCGCCGCCCCATCCTCCGCCGCCCCATCCAGCGCCCCATCCATGAGCAGGTCCGCCCCCATCTGCGCACTACTGTCATGCCCCCGGGCCCGACCCGCGTCCCGGGATGCCGGCACGTTGTTCACGGTGATGCTGGCGGTGCTTCTGGGCGCGATGCTGCTGACCACCGCCTCCGCGCAAGCGGGGGAGGAAGATGAAGAGCTCACCGCGACGGAGATTCTGGATCAGGTTCGCGCCCATTATCGCTCGGCGGAGATGCACGCGGAGACCGGCCGGCTCATCTACGATGTGGAGCAGGGCCGCGATTCCTTCATCGTCGAGCGGCCCTTCACGGTGCGCTTTCAGCGCGGGATGTACCTGCTGCTGGAGTGTGACGGTGCGGCGGGGTGCAGCAACACGAAATTCGGACTCCGGTTCGCGCCGCACGAAACCACCCTCGTCGCGGAAGGGGACGCGATTCGCGTGGCCCACGATCCGGAAGAGGCGGACGAGGAAGATCTCGAGCGCGTGCGGCGGTTGGCCTCGAGAGCGGCCGATTCCCACGCCGATCCGCTGACGCTCAACCTGATTCCCGCGCTGCTGATGCCGGATCTGCTGGACCGTTCGATTCTCAGTCGGATGATCAACGTGGAGCGGCGCGACGATGTCAACCTGCGCGGAACGCTCTGTTTTCAGATCGAAGCGGATGATCCGCGGGGGCGACCGATCAACGTCCTGATCCGGCAGCATGACTTCACCGTCGCCCGGGTGCGCCAGTACGCCGACCCGCCGACGCGGTCGTTCGGCCGCACGGATTCGGTGCGGGTCACCTACACGTCACAGCCACAGAATCCCGTTGAGGCGAGGAACATGCAGGAGGTTCCCGCGGTCGAGGTTCCGCGCCTGGTGACCGTTCGTGAGGTCGGCCCCGGCGAGATTCGCATTCGCCCGGCACTGCGTGACGGCGTCTTTGCCGACGACCTCTCGATCGATGAACTCCGCGCCAGAATGCACGAGGTCGCCGACGAGCAGATGCGACTTCGCATCGAAAACAACGGGATCAGGAACCTCGATTCGGGGCAGACGTGTCTGCACCGTGACCTCGCCGTGATCATGGACGAGATGCAGCGACAGGCGCGGCGGATACGGAACCGGTAGTCGTCGTCAAGGCAACGGCCGTCCATGAAAAGGCGAGTCAAAGGCGAGTCAAAGGCCAGTCAATGGCCGATCGCCGGCCGGCTGGCCGGAAGGCGCTCCGGCAGGTCAGGCGCCGAGCGCAGCCGGTTCGGGTGCCGGCAGGCGCCGGATGATGAATCGCAGAAGAGTGGCCACAGACAGATTGGCCGCAGGTCGGCGATGGACCGGTCAATAGCCGGCCTCTGGTTGTCTGGCCCCGCTCGCTGGTCCCTACCCGGCAGCGTGTCCGGCCGAGGAGGAGGTGGTCGAGTCGGTCAAGCTCACCCGCGATCCGATCGCCTCGGTGGTTTGCGCGCGGATCATTTCCAGCCGGTCGTTCACAGACGATTCGGTCAGGTCGAGGATGAGGGCGATCTCGCTGTTCTTCAATCCTTCCGCGTAGTGCAGCATCAGAATCAGCCGCGCGGATCGATCGAGCGTGCGGACGAACTCCGTGACGAAACTGGCATCCGTGCCGTTCATGTCAGGACTCCTACATCAGAAGAGACGGAATCGATTTCTTCCTGCGGATGATGCGCGAACCCCGCCGGTTCCGCAAGTCGGGTCGAGAAAGGCACGGAGGGAGAGTGACGAAGTGACGAAGTGACGGAGTGACGGAGTGACGAAGTGACGGAGGAAAGCACGTAGGCACGGCGGGGAGGCATCAAGGCATCGAGTCGTGCCGACTGAACGTCTTGCCTCAGTCCGGTGATCAACTTTCCATCTCACACGGCCGACTCGCTCCGCTCGCTGGCCGTGGCACCCCGCGCGAAGGACGTACTCGGCGCGCGGGACCCATTCTGCGCGCCCCCTGGTTCCCCGCTTCCGCGGGAATGACGGAATCAGGACCCTCGCCGATGTCGCCGGTCCCACCACCCTCCGTGCCTTCGTGCCTTTCTTGATGCCTCGATGCCTCAATCCCTCCCCCTCCGTGCCTCCTGCCTTCCCCACCCGCATCCCCATCTCCGTAAAGCCGTAAAATGATTCCGTGGGCACCTTTTCCTACATTGCGCGCGACGCCGCCGGTCAGAGGGTGAGCGGTACGCTCAGCGGCGGCTCGGAGCAGGCGGTTCTCGCGGAGCTGCAGTCACGCAAGCTGGCGCCGGTCTCGGTGAGAGAGCAGGCGGAGCGGCGCGGCTTTCGGCGCGGGCTGTCGGTGCGCGTCCTCGCGCAGATGTACGGACAGCTCGCCGATCTCCTGCGCGCGGGGGTCCCGCTGCTGCGCGGGCTGCGCCTGCTGGGGCGGAGCAAGGCCAACCCGCGGCTGGCCGGGATCATGGCCAAGGTGGCCGATGACGTTGCCGACGGCATGCGCCTGGCCGATGCGATGGCCGCGCACGAAGATGCCTTTCC
>SLDM01000122.1 GCA_007125255.1 Phycisphaerales bacterium | reverse complement strand
TCACGGCGCGACCTTCTCCAGCGCGGAGTTGACCGACACCCACGCCGATGAGTTCAGCCATGCGGTGCAGATCGGCAATCCCGTCACGGAGAAGAAGCTGCTCGATGCGATCCTCGAAGCCCGCGATCACGAGAGCGGCTGTCTCTTCAGCGCGATCACCGACTGCGGCGCGGGCGGTTTCTCCAGCGCCGTCGGGGAGATGGGTGAAGCGCTCGGGGCCGAGGTCCACCTCGAACGCGCCCCGCTCAAGTACGACGGGCTTTCGCCGACGGAGATCTGGATCTCCGAAGCGCAGGAGCGGATGGTTCTTGCCGTGCCGCAGAGCCGTGTCGCGGCGCTGCGGATGGTCTGCGAGAAGCACGACGTCGAACTCTGCGATCTCGGCACGTTCGGCACGCCGGAGCGGGAACTGATTCTGAAGTACCGGGGCACCGAGGTCGGGCGGATGCCGATGGAATTCCTGCACGAGGGGCTCCCCCAGACCGAGCGCGAAGCGACCTGGCAGCCGCCCGCACCGCGTTCCGCCTCTTCTCAAGAGTCACGCCCGGATCCTGCGACCGCGCTCGAATCACTGCTGGCGCATCCCAACATCGCTTCCAAGCACTGGATCATTCAGCAGTACGATCACGAGGTCCAGGGGCGGACGATGATCAAGCCGCTCGTGGGCCCGAACGCCGGGCCGTCCGATGGAGCGGTGATCACGCCGGTGGAAGGATCCCCGCGCGGCCTCGGGATCGCCAACGGTCTGGCGACCGGACTCAATGACGATCCGTACCTCATGACGCTCGCCGCGATCGATGAAGGTGTGCGCAATCTCGTCTGCGTCGGGGTCGATCCAGCCCGCATTGCGATCCTCGACAATTTCTGCTGGCCCTCGTGCAAGGATCCGGACAACCTCGGCTCGCTCGTCCGCGCGGCCGAAGGGTGCTACGACGGCGCGAAGGCGTACCGTACGCCGTTCATCAGCGGGAAGGACTCGCTCAACAACCAGTTCACCACCGAAGAGGGCCGCACGATCCAGATTCCTCCGACGCTGCTCATCTCCGGTTTCGGGATTGTCGAAGACATCAACGACTGTCTCACCATGGATGCCAAGTCGCCGGGCAACGTGCTCGCTCTCATCGGCGCGGCGCAGCCGACCCTGGCCGGCTCCCACTACGCGATGCGGTTCGGCGGCGGCGGCGAGCTGCCGCGCGTCGATCTGGAGAGCGGACCGCGCACCGCGCAGCGCGTCGCGGCCGTCATGGCGGCGGGGCTCGTCCGCTCCGCTCACGATGTCAGCGATGGGGGGGTGCTGGTCGCCGCGGCGGAGATGGCCTTCGCGGGCGGGCTCGGACTCGAGCTCGATCCCGGCGCGTTGAACGCCGACGATCCGGCCGGGCTCTTCGGCGAGTCGCCCAGCCGCTACCTGCTGGAGATCGCGGCAGGTGACGCCGACCGCGTGCGCGAGCGGTTGGGAGACGTGCCGATGACGGTGATCGGGCGCTTCGATGACTCCGGCCGACTGCGCCTGGGGGCAGCGCTGGATCGATCGGTGGACGAACTGCGCGAGATCTGGCGCGGGCCGCTGGACTGGTGAACCTCACGCCCCTGCGGACGGACAGTACAATGCCCGCTCCATGTCGGATTATCCCGTTGCGATCATATTGACCGGGCCCGGGATCAACTGCGATCACGAGTTGGCCCGCGCCTTCGAACTGGCCGGGGCCGCGCCGCGCTTCGTGCACCTGAGCGAACTTCTCGCCGACCCCGCGCGGCTCGATGAGGCGGACCTGATCGGTCTGCCCGGCGGATTCAGCTACGGCGATGCGATCGCGGCCGGTCGGGTCTTCGCGCAGATGATTCGCCGGCAGCTCTATCCCGCGTTCGTGCGGGCGATCGAGCGCGGCGTGCCGATGATCGCGCCGTGCAACGGCTTCCAGATTGCCGTTCAGGCTGGCCTGCTGCCGGGACCGGAAGCCGGGTCTCCCTGGCCGGGCGAGCCGACCGGGCCGTGCGTGACGCTGACCTCGAATACCTCGGCGCGCTTCATCGATCGGTGGTGCCGCATCGAAGTGCCGGCCAACACGCGCTGCGTCTGGACGAAGGACCTGAAGCTGACCGCCGCGAGCGCGATGCTGCCGATCGCCCACGGCGAGGGCCGCTTCGTGCCGGACGTTGAATCGCGCCTGAACCGACTTGAACAGGCCGGCCAGATCGCGCTGCGCTACGCCGCGGATGACAATCCCAACGGCTCGGCGGGTGATGTCGCCGGGATCTGCGACGCGACCGGGTTGATCTTCGGTCTCATGCCGCATCCGGAGCGGTACACCACCTGGACGCAGCATCCGTTCTGGTCGCGCCTGAACGAGGCGGACCGGGAACACGATCCGCCCGGGCTGGCGATGTTCCGCCGCGCGGTTGCCCACGTGGCCGGCGCAACGGCCCTCGGGGCGTGAGCGTGAGGCGTGAGCGCAAGCGCAAGGGCGGATCGGCAGGAACGCGCCTCACCGACTAGAATCCGTTCGTGGCCGGTTACTACGCCCGTCGGCTGATGCACCCCTACGTACCGCGCCCGGATGCCGAGGCGGTGAACGAGGACGATGTCTACTGCGAGAGCTGCGGATACAACCTGCGCGGCCTTGCTCCGGGGCGGGCCTGCCCGGAATGCGGTCATGGGGAGAAGCCGGGGAAGGCGGCGAAGCGGGGCAAGCGGCGGTCCCTGGTCGATCCGTTGCTCGCGGGGGATGATCAAACCCGTCACCGATTCCGGTCGGGACTCTGCGCCATCGCGGTTCTCTTCGCGCTGGTGGCGGTGGCGCGGCCGATCGCTTTCGGCGGGATCGTGCTGACGCCCGATCCGATCTGGTCGATCGGCTACCGCTGGCTGTTTCTCTTCGCCGCGCTGGGATGGGTCATCGCCGTCTGGATGGTCACGCCGGTGAGCCTGGATGCGCTGCTGCCGAAGTGGCGCCGGGTTCGGCAGAGCGCGCGGCTGCTCGCACTGGCGTGGCTGCCCGGAGCGGCCATCTTTCTCGCGGTACCGGTCTTCCTTCAGGATGACCTGTTGCTGATAGCCGGGCGGATCGGTCGCGCGGCCGGTGGCATCGGAGTCCTGGTCCTGGGGACGTTGCTCTACCGGCTCGCGGAAGATGCGGAGCTGGAGCAGGACACAAGCCGCATCAACCTCGCCATCTGGATGCTTCCACTGCCGACGCTTCTGCTCTCGGTGGTGCCGGGCACGATGGCGTGGTTCGCGGTCATCCCGCTCGTCCTGGTGTACGTCGTGTGGGTCTGGGCGATGCTGCTCTTCGCCGCCGGCACCTTCGGCATCTCTCAGCACGTGCGCTGGGCGATGCGCCACGGACTGGAGCGCATGGGCCGTGATGAGCGCATCCGCGCGCGGAAGCAAAAGCTTGAGGAGGAGGCCGCGAGCCAAGTGCGGGAGACACGGAAGGGGGAGGGGGATATCCCGTTGGCGTGATAGTGCGTCCGTCACCTACCCACCCTCCTTGCTTCCTAACGGCGCAGTACGGCGGAGCAGGCAAGCACTCACGATGTCAGATGCGATCCACACCGACTCCGGGGGAGCCCTCTCTTTTTTGGGGGGGAGGCCTGGAGTCCAGAACCGCGGCCGGTGGAGCGGTTCTGGTCCCTCCGAAGAGACAAACATTCGGTGACTCTCACATGGTCAATGAGGCCGAAAGGCCAGAGTCCGCCGGCGAGTCGACCGAACGAGATCCAGTGATACGTTTGACGGACTGTTTAGCATTCCCCGAACCGACCCAGGCCAAACGGGTGGTTCCGCTCATCCGCCCGACATGAGTGACGTGTTACCGACCTTGAATATCCCGGGGACGACTGCGTCAACCTGCTTCCTGATCTCCTGCAGACGCGCCTGCTCTGCAGACCTCATGGACTGCGAACCCGAGCATCACCATCCGCGACCTGGCGCACGACACCACCGATCGTGAACATCTTCTGCGCATCAGAATCGGCAATCGTGATGCCGAACTCGTCCTCGATCTCCATCACGAATTCGACGCTGTCAAGGCCCCTGTCGGCCTCACGCCGCCGGCGGGGCGCTGAGCTCTCCGCCGACGACCGCGCGGCGGACCCACTGTCCCTGTTCGTAGCTCATGCGGCGCAGGGCAAGGCGCTGCCGGTTGCACGGCCCGTGGCCTCGGATCACGCGGAAGAACTCATCCCAGTTCGGCTCGGTGAAACCCCAGTTGCCGGTTTCGGGATCAAGCACGCACTTCTCATCCGGCTTTCGGGAAACCACCATGCCCTGTTCATTTTTTTCGGTGACATGAATCTTGAGGCCGAGATCGATCGCGGCCGGGGCGAAACGGTTGACGAAGCGGCGACGGAGTTCATCGTTCTTGACCGTCTTCATCCGCCAGCGCATGGGCGGCAG
>SLDM01000268.1 GCA_007125255.1 Phycisphaerales bacterium | reverse complement strand
TGATATCGGGCATGGAGAGCGGGATCGGATCGGACACCGTCGTGGTCCTCATGTTCGGGGGTTCAGGGCATCACTTCGAAGGTCGCACTACGGCGTGCGGATACGGGCCAGTGTCGCCTCGATGCGGTCGTGGTGTTTGAGGTACAGCCACGCCGACTGTACCCGCACCATCTCCGAAACGCGTCCCCCCCCCGCCACGATCCGGCCGAGCTGTCTTCGCTGCGCCTCGTTCAGTTCTTCGGCATGTTTGGCGACCAACAACAACGTGAGGGAATCGGTACGCGTGAAACCGGGGCGGGCAATCCGTCGCGCGATCTCGCCGGCCCGGGGATCCTGCGTATCCAGCAGACTCAGCAGCAGAACGTAGAGCAGATCCTCGGAGTCCTGCGCGTCGTCGATCATCCAATCGATCCGGTCCGGACTCAGCTGAAACAGGCGACTCGCCCCCTCAATGGCCAGTGAAATGCGATCCGGCCGCATGCCGCCGGGTCGTTCCATCGACGCCACGAGGTGGACGAGCACGCGTTCCGCTTCCGGCGCAGGCAGATCGCGGGCGGCAGTCAGGACCCACTCGTTCGTGCGGACGTGACCGATTTCGATCAGTCGCAGCATCGGCGCCGTCCGGTCGGTCCCGGTGGCGACTGCACGTACCATCGCCACCAGCAGGGTCAGCAACTCGCCGTTGCCCGGCAACTCGTCGGCCAGATTCGCGGGAATATCTTCGCCGGAGGCAAGCAACATCAGGATGTACTTAACCTGCCGCGCCCGGGAATCAATTCTACCGATCCGGTGCTGCCAGAGATCAAGGCTGGCCGCCGTATCCAGGTGCAACGAGGTCCAGACCGCCGCATCGATCAGCTCGCGCCGCTGCTGATCGTCCCAGCCGATTCCCTGCGTCCAGTCGAGCAGTCGATCCAACCGGTACTGCCGGATCGATTCCAGCAGCCACAGGCGCATCTGGTCGCGACGCACCGCCGTTTCCTCGTTCAAGCGGGCCTCGAGCGCCGCGAGCGCATCGTCGCGGCCGCGCTGTTTCAGCAACACCGCAGCCAGCGCGGCAACCTGCAGTCGTTCGTGATCCGTGAACCGCACCAGCCGCTCGACGTCCGGCGGTGAACCGTGAAGCGTGCGTTCGGCGTAGATCATCATGCGCGCCGCCGGGGAGAGTTCGTCCGAGGCGAGCAGTGACTCCATTTCTTCCGAACCGATCAGGTCGAGATCGATCGCGCTGGCCACGATCGCATCATGGGCGGGCAGAGCCGTGCCCAGGACCAGTTCGGGATCGACCCGCCGGTCCGGCGCGATCTCCGCCAGGCCGAGGACCGCATGAACCTGCACCTGCCATTCCGGGTGCTCAAGCAATCCTTCGTACAGCGGCCGCTGGCTCGGGTCGCCCAGTTGCCGCAGCGCGAAAAGCTTGGAAAGGTGCGAGCCGTCCCGCTGGGGATGGATCGCCCGTGCGAGCAGCGCCTCGGCGGCCTCCTGCGCGACATCCGCCTGCACGGGGACGGGCCCGATCAGCACGGCGATCCCGAACAGAGAAACCAGGAAGCGGCGGGACGGTCGGAGCATCGCCGCAGTGTACCGCAATCGGATCGACCCGGACGGGGAAGGCATCAAGGCATCGAGGCACTCCCTCCGTGCCCTGCGTGCCTTTGCGCAGGGCGCCACGGCCAGAGGGCCAACGGGAGTCGGCCGTGCCGGATGCAACGACCATCACCCGACCGGACGACGACGCCCAGTGGACGCCCGCACTGCCGACTCGTCGCGCCCGCTGGCAGTGGCCCCCTTCTTTCAGTTCCTCCACCCCTTCGTCACTCCGTCACTTCGTCACTTCACCTTCCCTCATTCCTGGCCCCTCATTCCTGGCCCCTCATTCCTGGCCCCTCATTCCTGGCCGCACTCCAGGCCGCGCTCAAGGGCGTGACGAAGTTGATCGGTCAGTTCGGCCAGGGGGATGTTCGCCTGACGGCCGCCGACCGCCACCAGCGCGCCCGCTTCGAGCTGCTTCCGCACGCGCTGGTCGGCGGTATGGACCGTGGAGTGATTCTTCCGTCCGAGCGCCGCCGCGATCTCGGGGAAGCTGAGCGTGGTCAGTTCCCGTCCCAGGTACGCCACCAGGGACCGGGCCAGAACGACCATGTGATGACGACCGTTCCCGAAGAGATCCGCCCGACTGACGTTCATTCGCGCGCAGACCGCATCGATCACGGCAGGCATGCGTACGGGGGCAGCCCTTTCCGGGGCGGCGTCGGTCAGGACCCGCTCCACGATCGCGCGGCCGATCGCCGAGTCGCCCTCGCGGGTCGGCGCCGCAATCGGCGTCTGGTGGTCGGGGGTCGACCCGTCGTGACGCCAGAGCGATTGGAAGGCCGCAATGCGCATCATCGTGCCTTCGATCTGCCGCACGGAGCCCACGCACCGCGCCACGAGAAGGTCCATGGCGCTCGCGGTGAAACGGATCCCCCGCGCCAGTCCGATCCGCTCGATCAGCGCCCGGCGGGTGGTTCGATCGGGCAGGTCCATCCGCGCGACCATGCCGGCCTGAAGGCGACTCAGCAGGGCGGTAGAGATCTGCCGGATCTGGCTCGGCGGGCTGTCCGATGCGATCACCACTCGTGCGCCGGTCATGCTGATGGCATCGAGCGTGTGCAGAAACTCATTCTGCGTCCGCGTCTTGTTGGAAAGAAAGTGCACATCATCGATGGCAAGAACGTCGAGCTTGCGGACCGCGCGCCGGAAGGACTCGAGCGCATTCTGCCGAACGGCTGCAATATATTCATTGGTGAACTGCTCCGCGGTGACGTACCGGACATTCGCGCGGCCGCGCCACGACTCGCCGATGCGGCGAACAACGCCCTGCAGCAGATGCGTCTTCCCCACCCCGCACGGCCCATGAATGAAGACCGGCGTGAGCCGGTGGTCCGCCTCCGCCACGGCCACGGCGCAGACGGCGCTGTAGGCCAGTCGGTTTGCGTCGCCGACGACGAAGTCTTCAAGCCGGCGGAAGGAATTGGCCCGCTTCACGCCGCGATGCCCGGCGCGATGGGTTCCGGCGGCTGGGCCATAGGTTGGGCTGGAGGTTGGGCCGCCGGAACGGGTCGCGGCGTGCGCGGTCTCATCCATGCGGGCACCGCGCGAAGCCCGCGGCGCGGCGGCTGCCGACCCCGGGTTCCCAGGATCCCCTATGGCCGGTGACCCGACACGAACGTGTTCGACGTCATCGCGGCCAAGCGTCTTCCGCGCGGCATCCCGAATCGAATCGGAGAAGTTGCTCTCAATCCACCGCGCGACGAAGGGATTGGCCGCCTGCACGGTGACGGCATCCCGATCCACGCGGAACGTGGCGCTATCGAACCACATCCGGAACTTGTGCGGCCCGATCCGGTGCGCCAGCGCATCGGCGATGGCGCGGCTGGACTCGGTCGCCTGTGTTCCGCCGGATGAGGAAAGCTCCGAAGCAGGAAAAGGAGAATCCGCGGATTGAGTCAATCCGAAGGTGTGCGTCTGGCCGTACGTCTGGCGAAGCTGGCTCACGGGGTGCCTCCCACAGTCAGGGACGATCATGGTCCATGCGACCGCCAGCGACAGAACATCGCTCGCGCGATCTGGCGTAGGAACAGCGACGACGGCGGAATCGGTGAGGTACCAAACAACCGGCCGGCGCTACAAGATCATGTCAATGAGGGTCCATCCATCCCACCGAGAGTTGACCTCTCGACGCCCCCCTTCGCTCAACGATGCCGACGGATGAGAAAGGCGCCGCAGCCGCAGTCCGTCTTCGGAGCCGACCGTGTTCAGACATCCCGAACACGAATCGCAACTCACGAAGTCCGGCATCAGCCGCGTCTATCAGCAGTCGGTGTCCGCATCGGTGATTGACGGGATCATTCGTCCGTGAACGACACGTGAACTTTACTGACGAAGCAGCGACCGACAAGACGGTTTTTCCCGTCCGAAATCGCCATTGGACGAAAAGTCCGATACGAACGGCATTTCGCGATGCAAAAAAATTTTGGGTCGCGGTTATCCACTGTTCTGTCAATTTATCGTGGACAACTCGGTGTGTATCGCGCAAAGCGTCGGTACAGAGCGTGTTATCGTCGCGCTCGAACCGGAGCTCTCATGGAGGTCCGGAAGCGGCGGCATGCGTGGCCGATTCCCGGTCGAGGGGACGAATCAGCGCCCGCCGGCGCAGACTCAGCCGGAAACCCGCGCCGCGGTAGAGTCGCAGCGCCGGCTCATTGGCTTCGTCGACGGCAAGGTTGATCGTCCGCTCCGAACGCAGTGCGACCCGCGCCAGACCGGAACGCAGGAGCCCTTTTCCCAGGCCCTGCCCGCGGGCCACCGGCGCCAGTCCCAGGTAGACCAGTTCGATACTGCGCTGGGCGGTGTTTGGA
>SLDM01000235.1 GCA_007125255.1 Phycisphaerales bacterium | reverse complement strand
GCCGGAACGGCGGGCGGTTCGGTCTCCGGCCCCGCCCCCGGTCGCCTTTCCGGTCTCTTCCCGCTTTTACTCGCAGATCTGCAATAGCGCGCTTCTGCTGCCGGCGATCCTCTTCGCGCTACTGCTGCATCCCGCGGCGGCGACCGCCCAGCCGGCGACGATTCAGCCGCCGCCACATGAGACGATCAACGATCAGGATCGTGCGACACGCACCGTTCGGGTGACGGGCGACCGGCTCAGCGGCTTCGTGCTGCCGGTCGAGCCGCGCACGGGGGATATCACGATTGAATCGCTCCGCGCCCGTTCCTGGCGGGTCGATGACACCCAGCGGCTGCTGCTGGAGCGGGATGTCATCATCACGATCGCGGGGTACCGCTTCCATGCCGAGACGGCGACGGTGTGGATCAACCGCCTGCCCAGCGCGGAGGGGGTGATCAACCAGATCGCGGTCTACTTCGACCAGGTCAGCGATCCGACGCGCCGGGCCGGCTCCGGTGTCGTGGGGCGAAACGTGCTCGTGACGGGCAGTGCCCGCGGCGAGGTGCGCCTGCGGGCCGGACGGATCGAAGAGGGCCGGGTCCGGCATCCGGTGGTTCGCGAGGGCGAGGCCCGGCTGCGCGATCACCTGCGCCGGTTCGGCGCCGAACGGCCGACACTGACCCGCTGGCCGCAGGTCGAACGTGATCCGGCGGAGGTGGATCTCGAGCCGTTCATCCCGCAGCCCGGCGTCCCCTTCGATCCCGATCTGACGGTGCCGCTGCCGGAGCGGGTGGACGTGCCCGCGCCGCGCGACCCCACGCCGTGGCTCAGCGCCCCCGGCGGATCGGTGCGATTCAGCGCCGCCGAGGTCGATTTCCAGTCGGGCGAAGCAGAGAACACCACCACCCTCGAAGGCGGAATCGTCATTGACTTCGATTCCGGCGGAGGCGGCGGAGAATGGACGCGCCTCTCGATGGTTGCGCAGCGCGCCGTGATCTTTTCTGAACCCGGCCGCGTAGAGACGTTGATGCGCGGCGAATTGGACGTCGATCAGGTGCGCGGCGTCTACCTGGAAGGCAATGTCATCGTCCGCGCGAACGAGGATGAGTACATCGTGCGCTCGCCGAAGATCTACTACGACTTCCGGCGCGACCAGGCGGTGCTGGTGGACGGCGTGCTCCGGACGCACGCCCGCGATGGTGAGATCACGCTCTTTGCGCGGGCCGGCGAGATGCGGCAGGAAGCGGCCAACCAGTGGCGCGGTGAACGCGTGACCGCTTCGACGAGCGAGTTCTTCACCCCGCACATCTCCATCGGCGCGCAGCATATGCACGTCGAGCAGCGGCCGGACGACCAAACGTACCTCGACGGCAAAGGCATTCGCGTCAAGGCCGGCGACGTGCCGTTCTTCGCCTGGCCGCGTTTTTCCGGCGTCGTCGGCGATCTGCCGCTGCGCGGTATTCGCCTCGGACAACGCGATCAGGACGGCCTGCAGATCGAGACCACCTGGAACCTCTATGCGCTGATGGGTGAGGAGCCGCCCGACGGTCTCGAAGTCGACCTCAAGATCGACGGCTATACGAAGCGCGGCGCGGGGCTCGGGCTGGAGTTCCGCTACGACTACGGGGCGACGCGCGGGTTGCTGGATCTCTACGGGCTCTACGACGATGACGGGATCGATCGCACGCCCGCCGGCCGCGATGTCGATCCCGACCGGACGTTCCGCGGCCAGGCGCTGTGGGAGCATGATCAGAAGCTCGGAGAACACTGGAGGTTCCAGGGGCAAGGCGCCTGGCTGAGCGATGAGACGTTTATCGCCCACTGGCGGCGCGATGACTTTGATGAGCGGCGCGAGTACGAGTCGAGCCTTTATCTCAAGCATCAGCACGACAACGCGGCCTTCAGCATGCTGGCGAAGTACGAGTTCAACGACTTTCTTTCCAACAGTTATCTGCTCGCGTCGCGCCAGTACCAGGTCGAGAAACTTCCCGAGATTCTCTATCGCCGTGTGGCGGACTCGCTCTTCGGCGATTCGATCACCTACTCGAGCCAGTACAGCGTGTCGCGGGTGCGCTTCGCGTTCCACGACCGCACCCTGCGGGAGACCGGCGTGCGAACGGAGGGGTTCGGCCTCGCCGCGGACGACAACTTCGGGGACGTCCTCCGCGAAGCGGGCTTTCCGGGTCGGTGGGTCAATCGAGCCGATACCCGGCAGGAGATCTCGATGCCCGGCACCGTCGGCATCTTCCGAATCGTGCCCTTTGCCGTCGGCCGGTTCACCTTCTGGGATACCGACTTCGGCGACTTCGCGCCGGAAGAGGAAGACAAGTACCGGCTCTTCGGCTCGGTTGGGCTCACCGCGAGCACGCGCTTCCAGCACATCGACAACTCCGTCAACAGCCGCCTGCTCAACCTGAACCGGATCCGCCACATCATCGAGCCGAGCGTAACGGCGTGGTACGGCTACAGCACGATCTCCGGATCGGACCTGCCGACGTACGATGAGCTGACCGAACCGCTCAGTGACGGCGCCGCGGTGCGCCTGGGCGTGCGGAACACCTGGCAGACGCAGCGCGGCGGGCCGGGCCGGTGGCGCAGTGTGGATGTCCTGACCGTCGACACGAACGTCGTGTTCACGAGTAACGACACCGACCGCCGCTCCCCCACGCCGCAGTTCTTCGACGCCTGGCCGGAGTACTCGCACTTCGGCGACCACGCGGAAGGGTCGATCATCTGGAACTTCAGTGATCACCTGGCGCTACTCAGCCGGGCGACCTACGACCTGGACGAGGACGTCTTCGCCCGCGCGGCGGTGGGGGCGGAGCTCCAGCACTCGCCGGTCCTGACCACCTACGTCGAGTATCGCACGATCGAGGCGAGCGACACCGAAGTGCTCGATGTCGGCTGGCGGTACCAGCTCACGCCGAAGTACCGGATCAACTTCACCCCGCAGTGGGACTTCCGCGAAGAGGAGTTCCGCGCGGTCGGCGCCCGGGTGACGCGCAGCTTCCCCGATTTCGATTTCATCCTGTTCATCCGGTACGACCAGATCCAGGACGAGACGACCTTCGGGGCGACACTCGGCCAGGTTCGTTTCTAAGCCAGGTCCGCTTCTAAGCAAGTCCCGCGTCTGAGGTGAGCCGCGGGAGCACGGTCGGAGCGGGGACGGGGCAACCGGCACCGGCTCTGGACGCACGGGACCTCGCGCGCCGGCGAGCGCACACCGTACCATGCCTCTCCCGTCCGTTCCCTCCCCCCGTCCCATCGCCGTCCCCTCCCCTGCCCTCACTTGCCATCCGTGAACTCCATCCCGCCGCCGTGTCCCTCGACCGTGACATCAACCAGTGCATGCTGATCGACCAGCCGCGCCTGCGCCGGCGGCTCAAGCGCCTGGCGAGCAACGCGCCGGCCGAACAGGTCGACTCGCTTCGCCGCGCGGTCGAGCAGGCGCGCCGGCGGCGGTCGAAGCGGGCCGAAGCCAGACCGGTGCTGCGGTATCCGGAAGATCTGCCCGTGGTACAGAAGCGCGACGTGATCGCCCGGGCCATCGCCGATCACCAGGTCGTGGTGATCTGCGGCGAGACGGGCTCGGGCAAGACGACCCAGTTGCCGAAGATCTGCCTCGAACTGGGGCGGGGGGTGGCGGGGATGATCGGCCACACCCAGCCGCGCCGGATCGCCGCCCGCTCCGTCGCCGCCCGCATCGCCGAGGAGATGAACACCCGGCCGGGCGACCTGGTCGGCTACAAGGTCCGCTTCGGCGATACCGTCTCCGAGCGATCGCTGGTCAAGCTGATGACCGACGGCATCCTGCTGAGCGAGACGCGCTCCGACCGAAGACTTCTCCAGTACGACACCATCATCATCGATGAAGCGCACGAGCGCGGGCTCAATATCGATTTCCTGCTTGGCTATCTTAAACAACTGCTGCCCCGGCGACCCGACCTTAAAATCATCATCACCTCCGCGACGATCGATCCGGAACGGTTCAGCAAACATTTTGATGACGCCCCGATCATTGAAGTCTCCGGCCGCGCCCACCCGGTAGAAGTGCGTTACCGCCCGCTGATCACCGATGATCCGGACGAAGAGGATCGTGATCTGGAACGGGGCGTGGTGGAGGCGGTGGAGGAGCTCTTCGCCGAAGGGCCGGGCGATATCCTGGTCTTCGTGACCGGCGAGCGGGAGATCCGCGAGCTGCGCGAGGTGCTGCGCCGCCGCTACCCCGAACCGCAGACGGAAGTGCTGCCGCTCTTTGCCCGGCTCTCCCCGAAGGAGCAGAACCGCATCTTCGAGCCGCACCGGAATCGCCGCATCGTGCTGGCGACGAACGTGGCGGAGACGTCGCTCACCGTGCCGGGCATTCGCGCGGTGATCGACACCGGCCGGGTGCGCCTGAGCCGGTACAGCTCGCGCAGCGGCGTGCAGCGCCTG
>SLDM01000461.1 GCA_007125255.1 Phycisphaerales bacterium | reverse complement strand
GGTCGGTCTCTCCCAGGGCGTTCCCGCGACGGAGATGTTCCTGACGGCGGTCGCGATCGCCGTCGCCGCCATTCCCGAAGGGCTGCCGATCGTCATGACCGTGGCGCTCGCGGTGAGCGTGCGCAGAATGGCCCGGCGCAACGCGATCATTCGGCGCCTGCCCGCGGTCGAGACGCTCGGAAGCTGCGCGGTCATCATGTCCGACAAGACCGGTACGCTGACCGAGAACCGGATGACCGTCCAGGCGATCTGGGCCGGCGGCGAACGGTACGAAGTCACCGGGACGGGCCTGCGCATTGACGGCGAGATCCGGCGGACGGGAGCGAAGAGCGCCGCCGGGGACGGGGACGCGGACGCAGTCGGTCACCGGATCGATCCCGACTCCCCCCTCTACCGCTCCCTGCTCGTCGGCCTGCTGGCCAACGAATCGGACCTGCGAAAGCACGCCGATGACGACCGGGACGAGCTCGTCGCCCACGGCGACCCGACCGAAGTGGCCCTCCTCGTGGTAGCGGCCAAGGCCGGACTCCGCCGGGAGGAACTGCTCGACACGCATCCCCAGGTCGCGGAGGTGCCCTTTGAATCGGAGCGGCAGTTCTCCGCGACCATCCACCATCGGCGCTCGGGCAGCGATGAGCTCATCGCCCTGGTGAAAGGCGCGCCGGAGCGCATCATCGAGATGAGTGAGGCGGTCCTGACCGCCGATGGAGAGGAGCCGCTGGATCGCGAACAGATTCTGGCCGAGGCCCGGCGCATGGCGGGAGAGGGCCTGCGCGTCCTGGCGATGGCGGTCGGCACCGGTGAGCATGCGGTGGATTCGACCCGCCGCGCGACACCGGAGGGTCTGCGCTTCGCGGGGCTGATCGGCATGATGGACCCGCCGCGGGCGGAGGTCGCCGAAGCGATCCGCCGGTGTCATGGTGCGGGGATCAAGGTCATCATGTGTACCGGCGACCACGCCTCCACCGCTTCGGCCATCGCCGCGAAGATCGGGCTGGTGCCGAAGCTTGCAAAGGACGAGAAGCCCGAAGCGATCACCGGCGCGGATCTCCTGGAGATGAGCGATCACGCGCTCAAGGGCCGCCTGCAGGATGTGCACGTCTTCGCCCGCGTCAGTCCTCAGCAGAAGCTTCGCATCGTCAACCTCATCCGCGAGACCGGCAAGGTCGTGGCGGTCACCGGTGACGGCGTGAACGATGCCCCCGCGCTCAAGAGCGCTCACATCGGCTGCGCGATGGGTATCACCGGAACGGATGTGGCGAAGGAAGCGAGCGAGATGGTTCTGGCGGATGACAATTTCGCCACCATCTACGCCGCGGTCGAAGAGGGACGGACCGCCTTCGCCAACATCCGCAAGGCGACGGACTTTCTCATCTCCACCAGCGTCGGCGTGGTGCTGGCGATCTTCGGTACGTTCGTGCTGGCCGCGTTCGGGGTGTTCGTGGTCGAGGACGATGTCACGATCCCCCTGCTGCTGCTTCCCGCCCAGATTCTCTGGCTGAACGTGGTGACCAACGGCATTCAGGACGTCGCCCTCGCCTTCGAGCCGGGTGAGGAACACCAGTACCGACGCCCGCCGCGCGATCCCGCGGAGGGGCTGATGTCCAAGCTGTTGGTTGAGCGCACCATCCTCGTGGGCATCCTGCTGGCGATCGTCGCACTGACGATGTTCACCTGGGAGCTCAACCGTCACGACGGCGTCAGCTTCGCCGAACGACTCGCCTACGCCCAGGCGGCAACCCTGACCGCGATGGTCGTCTTCAAGATGCTTCACGTCGGCGCCTGCCGTTCCGATGCGCTCTCGATCTTCCGGAAGAATGTCTTCTCCAATCCGGTGCTCTTCATCGGCACGAGCGTGTCGCTCGCCGTTCATCTCGCCGCGATGTACCTGCCGCCGACACAGTTCCTGCTGGGACTCGAGCCGCTGCGCGGCGACACCTGGCTGGCGATCATCATCACCGCGCCGAGCGTGCTGGTGCTGGTTGAGCTGCACAAGCTGGTCCGCAATCGCTCCTTCGGTGAGCAGCCGGACGCCGATCTCCGGCCCCGGGCCTGAGCTGAGAGATCGAATCTGGTACGACCTCACCCTGGCGCGATGCATGAGCGGCTCGTTGATTGGATGAAGCGGACCAAGCGTGCTCGCCATTCGAGGCTTGGAGCCAGCCGGGCTGCCGCGGGCCAAGGCGGGCGACAGGAACGAAGGGTTGCCTTTACTCACAGTGGCACGTCACTTTGAACACGGGAACGGCCCCTCAGCCGTCATCCATTGTGCACTGTCCCTCCACCTCAATGGCCGGGCAGGAAACACCGGACCGAGGCCGTTCGCCGGCATCGCGGGACAGCAGGGCGGTTCCGCGGCGTGGCGTCACGACCTTCATTGCTGTTCGGGAAGAAGTGGAGGTTTCATCCTCGGCCCTCCTGTGAGACCGGAGAGTTGGTGTGGTGAAAGCGGTGGAGCGACGGAGGCAGTAAAGCCATCGAGGGGCGGCGCGACGGCCCTTGCGTCGTCCCCGCGCACGCGAGGACCGAGGGGGTTTTCGCGAATCGGCCGACCCGCGACCGTCGCGGATTTTCCGCGCGGTTCAGATTCCCGGCTCAGTGGGTGAGCGTCACAGAAACCAGCCCGCCGGTACCATCAAGAAATCCCGGCGCTTCAGGAATCTGTGTGGGTCGTACTCGGTGGCCAGCATAGTCGCTGACCATGGAACGAGGCACCAAGGCACCAAGGCACCAAGGCACGGAGGCACGGAGGCACCAAGGGAAGGCATCCAGGCATCGGATGATTGGCGTTCTGGCGCGAAGAACGCTCACGGCGCTCGCACTTGACGGGCTACGCCAGCGCTGGCTGGGGTGGTGATCGGGCGTTGTATTTCGGTCCGGCGACAGTCTTTCCAATTCGCACGGCCGACTCGCCCCGCCCCTCTGGACGTGGCACTCTCGATGTTTGGCGTGCACGACGACTTCTTTGCGCGGGACGTTTGACGGGCGCCCCCTGGACGCCCGCTTCCGCGGAAATGACGGAACCAGGACTCTCATCGGCGCCGACCGCTCTACCCCTCCGTCCCTCCGTGCCCTCGTGCCTTTCCCATGCCTCCCGAGGTCCGGCGACGCTTCGCGCACGAGGTATAGCACCCGACTTCGGATAAATCGGGACCTCTCACGGTGCCATGCTTCGTCCCGCAGGGCGAAGCATGAGACGGAGTACCTCATGCCGCGAGCCGTAGGCAGGAGCTCGACCACGGGAAGCCGTCCGCCAGGCACTCGGCTCGAGATGTTGCCCACTGACGCGTTTCACGCGGGGCCCAGCCGTTCAGGTTCATCAAAGTCTGGACCGCTGAGGGCGGCGGTCAGGCGGGGAGGGCGATCGGCACCATCATCGGAAGCCCACAAGGCAAGTGAATCCCACGCGGCGTACCCCTCGTCAGTGACCAGCAGCTTCCTGGCAAGCATGCGCTGGCGCGTCCGCGCCTTAGGTCACCAACTCTGGAGATTTCAAACGAAGCCGGATTCTCACAACCCACACAACCTCCTGAAGATCCTCCGAATGAAACCGCGACCGAGATCGCGTCCCTGCGGTCTCGGTCGACGGTTTACAGGTGGATGACTGGTGAAGAAGAGGTGATTCGTCAGGCCATGCGCCTCGGTAAGGAATGTCCCGACCTGTCGTTTCGATCGTCCGGTCAGGCTGCCAGGCGCATTTCGAACTGGATGGCAACGCGGTAGCCATCGCCATCGGGGTCGCAGCGCAGGACGGTGCCGCGCTTGGCAATCATGCCGGGAGCAGAGAACCCGATGGAAACCGCCGTCCCGGGCGGCAGTGCGGTCCGGGAGATCGCGCCGACCCCCCCGTCGCCATAGTCGGTGACGCGCATTTCGTGCATGGCGCCGAAGTCCGCACCCCCAACCTGAAAGGCGGTTGCATGAACGTTGACGGGCCAGCGATCGAGCTCGCGTCGTTCGAAACGGAAGGGACCGGCGTCCTCCTCCGGCATGAGGCCCGTGTGATCCAGGTTTCCCTCGTGGCCCACGCCTCCCCATTCCTCCCGGTGGCCCCGGTCGCAAGCTTCAGAAGACATCGGAGTGCCGTCCATGGGTCAACCTCTCGTGCTTGAGTCGGTGCGCGACTCGTCTCTCGACTGGTTTCCTGCCGGGGTTCCTGACCGGACTGCGGGCTGCGTGCCGTGTACTGCGTTTTTTTTCGGACAGACCGGAGCGCGACTTCACCGACAACAGCGAAAATTTTTCGGATCGGGGAGTGGGGTTGAGAAAGGCACGGGGGGAAGTGACGGAGTGGCGGAGAGAGGCACGGAGGGAAAGTGACGAAGTGACGGAGTGACGAAGTGACGGAGTGACAAAGGGGTGGATGGCGTCGGCGAGAGTCCCGGCTTCGTCATTCCCGCGAAAGCGGGAATCGGGGGCG
>SLDM01000514.1 GCA_007125255.1 Phycisphaerales bacterium | reverse complement strand
GCCGGCAGTCGTGACCGACCGACGTCTTACTCCCCCTGGTCCAGGACGGCCATGAACGCTTCCTGCGGAATGTTCACGTTGCCGACGTTCTTCATGCGCTTCTTGCCTTCCTTCTGCTTTTCGAGCAGTTTGCGTTTCCGCGAGATGTCTCCGCCGTAGCACTTGGCCGTGACGTTCTTGCGAACCGCCTTGATCGATTCCCGCGCGATGACCTTCCCGCCGATTGCCGCCTGGAGCGGGATCTCGAACTGGTGCCGGTCGATCTGCTCCTTGAGCTTCTTGAGAATGATGCGGCTGCGCTGCTCGGCATAGTCGCGATGACAGATCAGCGAGAGCGCTTCGACCGGCTGACCGTTGATCAGGATGCTGACCTTGGCAAGACGATCCGGCCGGTACCCGATGACTTCGTAGTCCATCGTCCCGTAGCCGCGGGTCATCGACTTCAGCTTGTCGTAAAAGTCATAGATGATCTCCGCCAACGGCAGTTCGTAATCCAGAATCTGGCGCGTCTCGGAAACGTAGCGCTGACCCTTGTAGAGGCCGCGGCGCGCATCACAGAGCTTCATCAGATCCCCGATGTTCTCGTTCGGGCAGATGACCTCGACCTTCACGATCGGCTCGTGGATGGCCTTGACCGTCGACAGGTCGGGCAGATCGCTGGGGTTGTGAATCTCGACCATCGAACCATCGGACAGTTCGATCTGATAGCTGACCGTCGGCGCGGTCTGGACGATCTCGATACTGCCTTCGCGTTCGAGCCGCTCCTGCACGATGTCCATGTGCAGGAGACCGAGGAAACCGCAGCGGAAGCCGAAGCCGAGCGCATCGGAGTGCTGCGGCTCGTAGGTGAAGCTGGCATCGTTGATATGAAGGCGCTCGATGGCATCGCGAAGGTCTTCGTAGTCGCCGCGTTTGCCCGAGTCGCCCGTGACTGTGGCCGGGTAGAAGTCGCAGAAAACCATCTGCTGCGGCTCCTTGTATCCGGGCAGCGCCTCATCGGCCTGGTCCTTCTCCAGCGTGATCGTGTCTCCGACCCGGACATCCTCGAGCGTCTTGATCGATGCGATGAGGTAGCCGACTTCCGCCGGACCGAGCGAATCGACCCTGGTCGGCGTGGGCGTGTACCGGCCCATCTCGGTGATGGTGAAGGTGCGCCCGGTGCCCATCATGCGGATCCTGTCGCCGACCTTCAACGAACCGTCAAAGAGACGGAAGTAAACGATCACGCCGCGGTAATCGTCGTAGTGGCTGTCGAAGATCAACGCGCGGGTCTTCGTGGTAATCGGATCGCGCGGCGGGGGCAGCTTCTCGCAGATGGCGTCGAGCAGTTCGATCACACCCTGTCCCGTCTTGGCCGAGCAGTAAATGCAATCTTCCGCGGGCAGTCCGAGCACGCTCTCGATCTCCATCGCCACCTTCTCCGGATCGGCGGCGGGCAGATCAATCTTGTTGACGACGGGGATGAGTTCGAGATTGTTCTCGACGGCGAGATACGCATTGGCGACGGTCTGCGCTTCCACGCCCTGGGTGGAGTCGACCACCAGCAGGGCCCCTTCGCACGCCGTGAGCGCGCGGCTGACCTCGTAGGCGAAATCCACGTGCCCGGGCGTGTCAATGAAGTTCAGCTGGTACCGCTCGCCCTTGTACTCGTGGTAGACGGTCACCGCGGAGGCCTTGATCGTGATGCCGCGCTCACGCTCGAGATCCATATCGTCAAGCAACTGCTCGCGTGAATCGCGATCCGCCACCGCCTTGGTGGCCTGAAGCAGACGGTCGGCCAGGGTGCTCTTGCCGTGATCGATGTGAGCGATGATGGAAAAATTGCGGATCGGCACGGGCGGTTTCCGTCGGAGCCAGGCAGAGGGAACAAGATGTAAGGTGTGCGGCGGGAGCCCCGCATTGTAGCCGAAGGCCGATCGAAAGCCACGGGGTCTTTCCGTGCCAGCCCCGGAAGTGGCCCGCCGGAAGTGGCCCCGGCAGCAGACCCCGGAAGTGCGGACCGCCCCATCGGTGCCGCTCCCCCCCACCCCGCTACTCGACGTTCTGGACCTGCTCCTTCAGTCGATCAATGCCGCTCTTGATCTCGACGATCCGGCGGCTGATCTCGACATCGAGGCATTTGCTGCCGATCGTGTTCGCTTCCCGCAGCATTTCCTGGCTGAGGAAGTCCAGCGTTCGCCCGGCCGGATCGGGCGAATCGTTGTCGATGATCTCGAGGAACTGATCGAGGTGTCCCTGCAGACGCGAGACTTCCTCGGCGATGTCGGAGCGATCGGCAAAGAAGGCCACCTCGCGCAGGAGATCCTCTTCCCGGACGGTCGTTCCCGCTTCGGCCAGCAGCGTGTTCACCCGCTGCCGCAGCCGCTCCTGGTACAGCTCGACCGTCACCGGCACGCGCTCGCGGATCACCGACAGGTGATCCCGGATCCGTTCGCAGTGCTGGTGCAGATCGGTGTGCAATGTGGCGCCTTCGCGCTTGCGCATCGCGCTCAGCCGTTCACACGCTTCATCGGTGAGCCGGAGCAGCACGTGACGGGCGCGCTCCAGCTGCGCCTCGCCGGTCCCGGTCACGACCACGCCCGGCAGGGAGAGCAGCGCGCTGAGATCGATCCGCGCGGAGGAATGATCAACGTTCGGCACGTTCAGAAGCTGCTGGAGATACCGGTCGATGGCGTTCGTGTTGATATCCGCCGCCGCGTTGGCGGAGGTGTCGGAGTACCGGACCACGAGAACCACCGAGCCGCGGTTGAACCGCCTGGCGAGCGCGGCATCGAGTTCCGGCTCAAGCCCCTGCAGTTCTTCGGGAAGCCTAATCTGCGCCTTGAAGTACCGGTTATTGAGCGATCGAATCTCGACGGTGTAGTGGGCGCCCTCGGCATTGGCCGTCGCAGCCCCGAATCCGGTCATCGAACGGATCATGCGGGTCTCCCGTTCGCGGACTCAGTCCTGGAACATGTCTTCCGGGAGCCCGTCTTCAAAGCCCTCCGGAGGTGCGTCCATCGGCGTCAGTTCAATCGGTTCGCCGGACTCGGTCTCGATCGTCGGCGCCGGGTCGCCCGCGGCGCGGGTCGGATCACCCGCCGGCTGGGAGGTGTGCGCGCTCTCGATGAGATTGAGCCCGATGGCGATGCTCAGGTAGAGCACGAAGATGATCACGGTGGACCACGTCAGGGCGTCGCCGACCCGGCCGCCGAAGACGGATTCCGTGCCGCCACCGCCGCCTGCGCCACCGAAGGCCCCAGCCAGACCGCCGCCCTGCGGACGCTGAACGAGGATGACAAGGATCATCACCACCGAAACGACGACGAAGAGTAGCGTGGTAATCAGGAAGCCGGTCGTCATGACTGTGAACCTATCTCAACGGGTCTCAACGTGCTGAAACGACTGTGTGGGTGAAACGCGTGGGTCCCACGCGTGGATGCTCTGCGTGGATGCTCTGCGTGGTTTTGGGGGCCGCTATCCACCGCGGCCGGCGGCCCGCACGATCGCCAGAAAATCAGAACTCTTCAGGGAGGCCCCACCGATGAGGCCGCCATCGATATCCGGCTGGGCGAAAAGCGCCTCGGCGTTCTTCGCGTTCACCGATCCGCCGTACTGAATCCGAATCGACTCGGCGGACCCGGCATCATAGCAACTTCCGATCTCCGCGCGAAGAATTTCATGGACCGCCTGGGCATCCTCCGGCGTGGCGGTCCGGCCCGTCCCGATCGCCCAGACCGGCTCGTACGCCAGCACCATGCGGCTGAGATCGGCCCGGGAGACCCCATCAAGACCCTGACGAAGCTGTTCACGCGTCACCGTGCCGGTCCGCTCCGCCTCGCGCTCTTCGTGCGTCTCCCCGAGGCAGAGCACCACGTGCAGCCCGGCCTGGAGCGCGGCGCGGACCTTGCGGTTGACGAGCTCATTCGACTCGCCGATGACATGCCGCCGCTCGGAGTGACCGACGAGAACGTGGGTCGCGCCGAGGTCGACAATCATGGCGCAGCTCACCTCACCGGTGAAGGCGCCATCGGGCTCAAAGTAAACGTCCTGGGCTCCGAGATGAACGGGGGAATCGGCCAGAATCGAACCGACCGCTTCGAGGTAGGGAAACGGCGGAAAGAGCACGACTTCGCTCGACGGCAACTCGTGCATGATCCCGGTCCGCACCTCGTGCGCCAGCTCCGCCGCGGAAGCGCGGCGGGTGTTCATCTTCCAGTTTCCGCCGACGATGGGCGTGCGTGATGCCATGAGGAGAGTGTATCAGCAACCCATCGAGGGAAATCTCTTTCGCGGCTTCGGAAATCTGTGTAGGTCGTACTCGGTGGCAGCACGACGGCGAGAGTCCTGACATCGTCATTACCGCTCTCCGGCATCATGTCCGCCTGGCCGCCATGACGGAGGGGCTCGTCGATGCTCACCGACGACACCTCCTAGCCTTCGTCATTTCGTTACTTCGT
>SLDM01000219.1 GCA_007125255.1 Phycisphaerales bacterium | reverse complement strand
TCCGGACCGGTCCACTTCTTTCTGTCCCCGGTCTCCCGCCGTTCGCCTTCCGCGGTTCATGAGTAGAATGCGGCCCTCGTGCCCGATCCCCAGCAACAGCTTGATACGCTCCGCAAGTACCGTCGGCGGCGGGAGCGCGAGACGTCCATCCACGATCTCGTCGCGCAGGCCCGCCAGACCGTCAAGCGCGATGAGAAGCGGCTCGGATCGCTCGTCCAGCTCTGGGAGGAGTGCATCCCCCCGGCACTCGCCGCCCGGACCGCCCTGACCGGCATTCGCCGCGGCGTCCTCCACGTCCGGGTCGATTCGGCCGCCACCGGGTTTGAACTCGATCGCGTCCTCCGCAGCGGCGCCGAAGCCCAGCTCCGCGCCGCCTACCGCGGCACCCTGGTGCGCGTCCGCAGCCGGATCGGCCTCGACTCCGGGGGATGATCCACCGAACCGGTGAAGCGGTTATCGTGCAGCGGCGGCACTCCGCGCATCTCACGACTGCCTCCCGTTTCACCATGAACGTCCTGCTTCTCGTCGGCATCGGTGGTCTGCTTCTGCTCATCGCGGGCAGAAAATGTCCCTCCTGGATTGTTCGGTTCTCCCCTGCGTGGACTCCGCGCTGAGATCAAGGACTCCTGGTACAGAGCTTCCCCGATGACACCGTTCCGTCCCATCATGCGCATGCAGTGGAAGCACCTGCTGTTCATTCACTGGCCGATCCCGGTCCGGCTCATGCGGCCACTGATCCCCCCGTGCTTTGAGGTTGACACCTTCGATGGCGCGGCGTGGGTCGGTCTGGTCCCGTTTACGATGCGCGATGTCAGTCCGGTCGGCATCCCGCGCATGCCGTGGCGCGGCGTGACGGACTTTCATGAATGCAACGTCCGCACGTATGTTCGCCACGGTGAGGAGGCGGGGGTCTATTTCTTCTCCCTTGATGCCGCCAGCCGGCTCGGCGTCTGGGGCGCGAAGACCTTCTTCCATCTGCCTTACTTCAACGCCCGAATCGGACTGCGGCGCCGCGGCGAGACAATCGACTACGAAGTCGATCGGCTCGATCCGCCGCGGGCTCGGATGCGCTGTCGCTGGACAAGGGGCGAACCACTTCCCCCCTCGGCCCCCGACGATCTGCCCTACTTTCTCACCGAGCGCTACCAGCTCTTCACCACCGATGACCGGGGCGCTCCCTTCCGGTGCCCGATTGAACACGAGCCGTGGCCACTGCGCGAGGCCACCCTGGATCAACTGGACGATCAACTCGTTCGGGCCGCGGGTCTGGAAGTGCCGGATCAGGCGCCGCTGCTGCATCACGTGGATCACCTCAGCGTGCGGGCGGGGCGTATCCAACGAGTCCGCACCTGACCGGCAGCGCCCAAACCGACCCCAACGCCGCGATCATCGGCCTCATCGTCGCGCCGTCGCCGCGCGGCCATTGTCGTGATCATCGGCACCGAAGCGTCGAAGAGGAGCGGGATTGAGCCCGCGAAGAGGCTGACTGTCGATGGTGGCCGGGCCCGTCCACGGAAACCGCTCCAATCTGTCGTCCCCATACCCTGACCTCCGCGAGCGTCATCGGTCATCCCCATCTTCGCCCCACACCCACCGGTGACGAGACCTCGGACCCGGTTCAGAGTCACTTACCCGACAGCCCGGTCTGATTCAGCGCGAAAAAAAACGGCCCGGCGGGAACCACTCCGCCGAACCGTTCAATCAGGAGCTTGTTGTTGAGCAACCGACTTCAGCCGTCGTGTTGCTCAAAATCGGGCGAGCAATTCCTCATCCGACTCTTCCGGCATCGGGATCGCCGGCGAAGTCACCGGTGTCTGGCTGCCAACTGCGAAATGGCCGTTCGTTCGGTTTCGATTCACGGCCGAACCCGAGTGATCATTCTGAAAGGACCCGGCCGGCGGGTGCGTGTTGCCTGTTTTCCGAGGCGACGGTTTTGACGGCGCACCGACTGCGGTGTGGGTGAGTTTCGCCTGACTGCGCTCGATGGTGAACTGTTGCAGCAATTCACGCAGCGATCGCACCTGTGAGGATGTTTCTTCCGAACTGGCGGCGAGTTCTTCCGCGTTGCCAGCGTTCCGTTGAGTGACCTTGTCAAGTTCCGAGACGCCGGTGTTGACCTGATTGATTCCGGAGGCCTGCTCGCCCGAAGCGGAAGAGATCTCCGAGAGCAGGGTGTTGACCTTTTCCGTGCCGGAAACGATTTCATCGAGCGAACCGGCGACACGGTTGGCGATTTCCACGCCGTTGTCGGCCCGCTTGACCGAATCCTCGATCATGGCGGAGGTGTTGCGCGCTGCCTCGGCGGATCGCTGCGCCAGGTTGCGCACTTCTTCCGCCACGACCGCGAATCCCTTGCCCGCCTCGCCGGCCCGCGCTGCTTCGACGGCCGCGTTCAGCGCGAGCAGGTTGGTCTGGAAAGCAATTTCGTCGATCACCTTGATGATCTTGGAGATCTCGTCGGACGAACCCTTGATCTGGTTCATCGCTTCGCTCATGCGATTCATTTCGTCCTGCCCACGATCCGCAGAGACTTTCGACTCGTCCGCCAGCGTTGCGGCCTGCCTGGCGTTCTCCGCATTCTGCTGCGTCATCGCGGACATCTGTTCGATCGATGAACTGATCTCTTCGAGACTCGATGCCTGTTCGGAGGAACCTTCGGCCAGCGATTGACTGGCGGTGGCAATCTGTTCGGCGCCGGTACCGATCTGATCAGTCCCTTCGACCACGTTGGCAATGATGTCATGCAGAGTCTGCACGAAGCCGTTGAACGCCTTGCCGAGCGTGCCGATTTCATCGCGCGAATCAACATCCACACGTCGGGTGAGATCGGAGGTGTCCTGAATCTCCTGGATGCGGTCCATCAACCGGGCGAGGGGTCGTCCGAACATCCAGCGCAGCGCCCAGATGAAAAGCAGAATCGCGCCGATGCCGATGGGCAAGGTCCACGCCAATCCGGTCATGATGAAACCGGCCACGTTCTCATCCACGCCATCCATCGGCATGACGATGTGGTACGAGCCGTGCATTCGACCGACTTCCCAACGCTCCATCGGGAATCCGAGGAGGTCTGTACCGTCCGGATTGCCCGCATCCGGCACGCCGTGGCAGGTCATGCAATCCTGTCCGAGCCGGATCGCTCGCATGTAATGCAGTTCGTTCGCGCTTTCGTCGATTCGCGCGATCCACTCTTCGCCGCCGCTGTTCACCTGACTGGTGAGTTCGCGAAGCAATTCTTCCGAGAACGATCCCGAAGGGGGGGTGTTTCGTGCGTTGCGGGCTTCGAAGGCGGAGATCTGAAAGTGGATGCCTTCGCGCTCTGCCGCCTTCTCCGCGGCGGTCCATCCGGCCACAACGGGAAGCGCATCGAACATAGCCGATTCGCGGTACGAACGGCCGGAGGAGGTCACCGATTCCAGATCCGCCAGCAGCCCTTCACGGTTGATGGCGTTGCGCTCCCACAGCATGGAGGTGTGATCTTTCGCCTCATCGGCGACTGCCGTGAAAGCGGCTGCCCGTTCGATCATCGCTGTTTCGGCATCAGACGTATAGCCGCGTGTAAAGATGACGTAGTTCACCGTGACCACAGCGAACAAGACCCCGACCGTCAGGGCGATGATTCTGGGCGTCACACCGGTATTCTTGATGGAGCTGAGCATGACAGGCCTCTTCGGGAGAATGGTCGAAGGAAACGCTTCTTCATTCGGCGTTCACTTGAGTCGCCGATGTGCTGATGTGTGATCGGTTGCTCGATCTTGCCGTTCAAGCGGTTTCTTCGCGCGAATGGCCGAAGTGGTAAATCCCATCACACCATCATCATGGTTTTACCCGAACGATGATGAACGACATCAGGCATCGCGCAATGACATCAGTAAAAACACTGACCAGAAGCCCGTGTTGTCACTGGGTCGTTCACATCGCAACCAGGATCGTGATCGCGCGGAACGACTTTGGCTTCGATCAATCACCATGCCGCAGAAATGGATGAGGCAGGGCAATCATTCCGGCCGAATCATCGGTCGTTGGTAGTTGACACCGACGACCCGTACGACTCTGCCGCATTCGTCGAAGAACGGCTCGCCCCGGCCGTGCAGAAGGATCTCCTGGTTGTCGGGCTGAAGAATCCTTGCCCTGACGTCGAGCTGTGACCCCCGCTCTTTACAATTCTGGAAAGCGTGGATCAACTCCGCTTGATCGACGGGATGCACGGTTTTCTCAACGATCGTCTGTAAGGGAAGCGGCATCATCTCGGGCGAGATGCCGAGCATGCGGCAGAGACCCGCAGAGCACGTCACCAGATCCGAATGGACATCCCATTCCCACGAACCGATGCGCGCCAATTCTTCGGCTTTATGGAGCAGTAATTCCTTCTCGCGCAACTCACGATTCGCCTGGTGAATCTTCGTGACATCCTGAGTCGTTCCAAAGATGGTACCCGAGTGGCCTT
>SLDM01000077.1 GCA_007125255.1 Phycisphaerales bacterium | reverse complement strand
TGGGCCGGCCGCCCGCTCCGATAACGCTTCAGACGATCCTCGTACTCCCGCTGGGACTCGCCATCCTGACGAAGCGGCTCGGCCTTCATCTCGTGCAGCGCCACGACGACACCGCGCGAATCGAGAAAGATGAGATCCATGTCGATCAGGCAGTCCTTCATCCAGAACCAGCGCTGCCGGGCATCGGGAAAGACGAAGAGCATTCCCCCCTGGTCCGGAAACTCGGTGCGGCCGCTCATGCCCTGGGCGCGGGCCGCATCGTCGAGGGCGAGCTCCATCTCGAACGACTCGTCGTTGATGGTGATGATCGAGTGGTCGGAACGGTTGCAGCCGGCCAGCAGCCAGAGGGTCAGGAGCAGAAGTGGAATCAGTCGGAGATGAGCCATCGGTGATTTTCCTCGGTGAGGGTGATCGGTCCCCGGGGAAGCGTAGCGATCCGGAACGATTCCCGGAAGTCCTCGGCGGAGAGCGCGTCAATCGGCGTGCCCGGTCCCGCGGCGATACCGGAGAAGCCGGCGAGCAGAGCCCGGATACGTGCGGCGGAGACGCCCAGTTCACGGTAGGAGCTCAGACGCGTGTCTCCGTGCCGCTTGGCGAGGCGCCGGCCATCCGGTCCGAGTACGAGCGGCAGATGCCACCAGCGGGGCGGGGGGAGCTTCAGCGCACGGTAGATGAGCTGCTGCCGCGCGGCCGAGGGGAGCAGATCCGCGCCGCGGACGACCTCCGTGACCCCCTGGCGGGCATCATCCACGACGACGGCGAGCTGATAGGACGGCACGCCCGCCTTGGTCCAGAGGACAAAGTCGCCGACCTCCTCGAAGGGATGGTGGTTCGTGGCTCCGGCGACCTGGTCCTCGATGGAGACCGGGACGTCGGGGACGCGCAGCCGGTAGTTGGTCGCAAGGGTACCGAAGGCGCTGCGGTCAACACCGCTGCTATCGGTATCGGGAGGATGAGCGGGGCGAAGATGGTGCGGGTAGCGAAGCTCCTGCGCCCCGGCGTGCGGCGCCGATGCGGCGGCCTCGATTTCCTTCCGCGTCAGCGAACAGGAGTAGATCATGCCCTGGCGGCTGAGTTCGTGCATCGCCTGCCGGTAGGGGGCCGGATCGTCCGATTGGATGAGCGGCCCTTCGTCCCAGTCGATCCCGAGCCAGTCGAGCACTTCGAGCGTCTGCGTGATGTACTCCGGTTTGACGCGCGGGCCGTCCAGATCCTCGATCCGCAGGAGCACCTTCCACCCGAGTTGTCGGGCCAGGGCCCAGTTGATGAGGAAGGTCCGCGCGTTGCCCAGGTGCAGCGCGCCGGTCGGCGACGGGGCCAGGCGGGTGACCCCCGGCCGGTGGGCCGGATCAATCCGCCCGGGGCCGGCTTCAGCGCTGGCTTCGAGAGCGGCTTCAGAAGTGGGAGCGGCGGGGGGCGGACTTTCCGTAACCGGTGACGCGTCAGGCGGCAAGCGAGGTGGCACGGGGTGTGGAGAGTCCGGCGGGCTGGTCATGGGCGGCCACGATGATATAGTGCGTCTTTACCCGCGAGGCGGGGCCCGCACGGAGAAATGGCGCATGGACAAGCTTGCCCCCGAAACCGTTGAACAGAAGCTCGAAGAGTTCTCCGAGTGGTCGCAGAGCGGAGACTCGATTCAACGGACATTCAATTTCGATGACTTCGTGGCGGCGATCGCCTTCGTCAACCGGATCGCAGATCTGGCCGAATCCCAGCAGCACCATCCGGACATCATGATCCGGTACAACAAGGTGACCCTGACCCTCAGCACGCACGATGCCGGCGGGCTGACCGACAAGGACTTCGGCTTCGCCCGGTCCGCCGATTCGGCGGTCTGATCGCTGAGTCATGCGGGCTGGTCGACATGATCTGGCCCATCGATCGAAGATGGTCCAGCTGACACCCGTTCCCGGGACCAACACCCGGGCCTCCCCGGCCAACCGTTCCCCCGCAAGTAAGTCCTCGCCCTAGTGCGATGATGCGTGAGCATCTGGATCATCGTGCAGCGCCGTCGAAGCAACGGTGGCATTCCCGGTTGGGGTGCCGTGGTCGGAGCGGAGCGAAGGCCACGTGGCGACTCGACGGTCATCCAGTCAACGGGAAGGCACCGAGGCACCGGGGCATCAGGGCATCGAGAGATCGGGGCGTCAAACGTCGGTCTGGTGATCGTGCTTCCACCAGCGCACGGCCGACTCCCTGCGGCCCCCTCTGGCCGTGGCACCCGCCTTCGTCACTCCGTCACTTCGTCACTTTCCTCCGTGCCTCCGTGCCTCCGTGCCTTTTTTTACCCACTCAACGTCCGCCGCACCAGATCCGCCCTGGCCTGACGCAGATCATCGCCGCTGAGCCGGCTGCCGGCGTGCAACTGCAGGTGTGCCGGCTGAATCTGCAGGAAGAGCTGGTTGACGACGGCCGAATCCAGTCCCTCGATCCGGCCGAGGTAGATGCCGAGCCGCACCCGGCTGAGCAGCTTCATCGCCTCTTCCGCTCCGAGCAGCCGCGCGGTCTGCAGGATCGCCAGCCCGCGATGGACCCGGTCGTCCAGCAGGACCGGGTTGCGCTCGACGAGCATGCGGCGGGACTCCTGTTCATACTCAATGATGTTGGGCAGGACGTGGTTCTGAAACTCATCGCGCAACTCGATCTCCGCCCGTCCGAGGGTGATCTGGTTGCTGATCTGGTAGAAGTCCCCGGCCGATTCGGTGCCCTCGCCGTAGTAGCCGCGCACGGCAAGGTTGAGATCCTTGGCCGCGCGCTTCACACGGTCGATCTCGCCGGTAATTTTCAGCGCCGGCAGGTGCACCATTGCGGAGAAGCGAATGCCCGTTCCGACATTCGTCGGGCACGCGGTGAGGTAGCCCCAGCGGGAACAGAACGCGTAATCAAGCCGCGATTCAATCGCATCGTCGACCGCGTTGATCAGGTCGAAGGCCTCCTGCAGGCGCATGCCCGGCCTCAGGATCTGCATGCGCAGGTGATCTTCCTCGTTCACCATCACGCTCAGCGCTTCGTCGCCCGACACCGCCACCGCGCGGGCGTGGCTGCTGTCGGAGAAGTTCTTCGAGATCAGGTGCCGTTCCATGAGCAGCGCCCGATCGCGCGGGGTGGATTCGTTGACATCCACCCAGATCATGCCCGGGGCGACCTCGTCGCTGAGCACCACGCGCCGGGCCATGCGCAGCAGTTCCTGGCACTGGGTGGGGCTCGCCCGGTTCACGAAGGGAAAGCCCGCCAGATTCCGCGCCAGGCGCACGCGGCAACTCGTCACCACATCATGGTGCGGGCCGGAGTGATCGTTCCAGGAATGGGGTCGTTTGCGAAGTTCCATCGAAGCCAGGTCATCATCTCCGGCAGGTCGGGCATGGGTAAGAGGCCCGTCATCGACGAAGCCGTTTCCGGTGGGCGCCTCTCGTCGCGCTACGGCGGGGACTCGCCCTTGCTGCGCTTCGAGCCGGCGGAGGTATCCTGCGGCCGGTCCTCGAGAGACTGGAGCTGGTCACGGAGTTCCGCGGCCCGCTCGTACTGCTCGGCGCTGACCGCGTGATCGAGTTCCTTGACCAGTCGCTGCCGCTGGAGTTGCCGATCGATCGATGCGCCGGCACGCCGGGGCGTCTTGCCGAGATGGCTCACGCCGCCGTTCTGAGCGCGTTCGATCAGCGGTTCCAGTTGCTGCCCGAACGAATCGTAGCAGTCGGCGCAGCCGAGCAGACCGGTCCGCCGGAACTCATCGAGCCCCAGGCCGCACGTCCCGCACCGCCGGCGGGTGGTCTTCGTCTTCGGCGCGGCGCCCGCGCCGGAGCCGGAAGAGGACGAGCTGGGATGGGAGATCACGAACTTGGTCAGCAGTTCATTGATCGGCTTGTGGCCGGGGATGTTGAGACCCGCCTCGGCGGCGTGCTCCTCACAGAGGTGCACTTCGTGCTTTTCGCCGTTCTTCACGGTGACCTCGTGCACGACCGCCGGTTTGTTGCAGTAATCACAGTTCATCACAGCCCGTTTCCTGTCCCCTGCCACTTTCCGCAGGCCATTCTATCGCCGGGGTCCATGCGGGACCAGCGTGCGGGCAAGTAACGGAGTGACGAAGTGACGGAGGGTTTGAGAGAGGCACGCAGGCACGGAGGGAAAGTGACGAAGTGACGGAGTGACGGAGTGACAAAGGGGTGGATGGCGTCGGCGAGAGTCCCGGCTTCGTCATTCCCGCGAAAGCGGGAATCGGGGGCGCGCCGGGTGCCACGGCCAGCGACCGTAGGGAGTCGGCCGTGCGCTGGTGGAAGGATAAACGTCCGGGTGCCGTGGTCTGGAGGCATGGCCTCACGAGAGTGAGGACATGCCGGAAGGCCACGCTGGTGCGAGTTTGACGTGCGATGAGATCTGGATGAGCGTCGCGCGCCCTCGTGGCCTTCGCTCCTGAAGTCGCTCAGACCACGGCACCCGTCTTCGTCACTCCGTCACTC
>SLDM01000305.1 GCA_007125255.1 Phycisphaerales bacterium | reverse complement strand
GAGAGCGGGGGTGTGGGGGATTGGGGGGGGTGGGGGGACTCTGGGGGGGACAGAGTTCGCACGCATGCACGCCGCCGACGCGGCATAAGGAGTTCAACGATGAACCAGCGAGACCAGAGAGACCAGCGGGATGGGCGAGACCGGCGAGACCGGGGCCGCCGGGGGCGACCCGACCGACACGAGCGCGGCAACACGATCGTGCTGGTGGCGGGCATTCTCGTGTTGCTCGTCATCATCGCGACCGCCTACCTCACCCGGACCCAGAGCCAGCGCACCGTTTCGGTCGCGCAGCAGGAATCCAGGGAAGTCACCGATGTCTCGGATATTCTCGGCGGCCTGATCGCGAGCGAGATTGCCGAAGCGCTCTTCGTGCGCCCGGTCGATCCCGACGCCTACTGGTACGAGCTCGGCGTAACGCTGCCCTTCGGCATGGTGGCAGATGCCAACGTGCCGCGCTTCTCTCCCAAGGCGTACGAAGCGCTCTACGGCGTCCCGGCCCACCGGTACAACATCGACTGGCGCTATCCCTACAACCGGGCGCCGTTTGAGACCGTGCCCTTCACCAGCTGGCCGTCGGTCGCCCTCCTGCCGGGTGTGCCCGTGAGCGGTTTGACCATCGAGGACAATCACTATCCCTGGTCCGCCTACCTGACCGGCCTGAGCGACAACCCGGGACGTCTCCTGCCCCGCGGCCCCGGCAACCCCGACCTCCTGCCGAATGATGAACTTGAACTGCCAGGTGACGGGGGCGGCGGCCCCCTGCCTGCCATCTTCGCCGCGACCGCGCTGTCGCGGGAGTTCAACCCGCTGGGCAACCCCGGCTTCGGCGACCTTCGCTGGCTCGCGGACGCCGAGCCGATCCGGTGGCGCTCACTGACGACCGACGGCGAAGAAGATGCCTTCGCCTACTGGCGCAAGCTGACCAACCTCTCCCACGCGAACAACGCCTGGCGGATCGTCGCGGATATCAGCGATGTCGACCGCTGGGTCGTGCGCGACCTGAACGTGCCGGTGGAGCAGTGGCTGCGCTATCCGCGCCACCACAGTGGGATCGTCGGCGGAACCGGCGATACGCCGATGCCGACGGACATGGACGTGTTCGCCCGCCAGTGGCGCAACTGGTTCGGCTTTCGCGGGGAGGTTGACACCGGCGAGTACCTCGGCCTCTCGCGCTACATGCAGAGCTACCTGCAGAACTTCTCCGGCGGCGCGGCGCTCGATCCCCAGTTCCAGATGCCGGCCAACTTCCTCCGGCTGCGCGACCTGAACGCCTCCGGCACGCCGCATCAGGCGGGCGACCGTCCCGGCGATGCGTTCATCCCCGGGACCCGCCGTCACACCGTCGGCCGCGTCATGGCGGACACGACCGGTGACGGGTATACCGACGCCTTCTGGCACCTCTCCCCGACGCCCGCCCGCCAGGGTGTTCGCCAGATCGTCGCGGTGCGGATCGAAGATGCCAGCGGCCGCATCAACGCGAATACCGCGACCCAGTTCTTTGCCCGCGACCGGCACGGCACCGGATCCGCCGACGGGATCTCGCTGCGAACCAAGACGCGCGGCCGGGGGCCCGCCGACGTCGCCCTGGGCGGGGCGCTGACCAGCGTCACGAGCCCCCTGCCGATCGCCAACAACACCGCCGCGAACACGATCGCCAACGTCGGCTTCTATGACAATCCCCGCAACTGGATTGCGCCGACCGCGACCGGGGCGACGCCCTTCACGCCGTTCCAGCAGTACCACGGCAATGCGGGTGACAGCAACGACACCCCCTGGAGGTTGTGGCAGCGGCATCTCGATACCACCGGACTCGGCTATACCCTTGAGTTCCCCCCCACGGGCGCCTCGGATAACCCCCCGCCCGCGTACCGCATCACCCAGCAGGAGCGCCAGCGGTACTGGCGCGAATCGGGCCGCGGCGGTCTCACCTACGATCCGGACAGTTCGTTCACACCCTTCACGATGAGCGATGAGCTGTCGCTGCGCATGTTCCACGGCAACAACAACCCGCGCCTCGTCTCGCGCCTGGAGTACTCGACCCAGCCCGTCGTCGACCCCATCCAGAATGTTGACCAGGCGCAGTTCGAAGGGTTCTTCCGCGCGAGCCTGCAGCGGCGAGAGTCGAGCGAGTACAACGACCAGCTCACCAACCGCCAACTGCTCGCCGACAACCGGCGCAAGACGACGGTCTACAGCGGCGCGCGGAACGAGCTGATGCCGCCGTGGCTGGACTGGCGCATGCGCTTTACGCCGGATTCGGATCCGCCGGCATGGGGGCACTTCCCCGTCACTTCAGCGCCGCAGTTTCCGACCTACGTGCCGCAGACTCTTCAGCAGTATGCGAATCAGGAGTCGGCAAACCAACAGGAACTGGAGGAACTGGCGACGCGATTCTACCGCCAGGCGCGGCGCAAGCTCGATCTGCGCGAGCCGGATTTCAAGTACTACTTCCCCGATCTGTCGACCGGTGAGCTTGTGTATTTCAACGCTCAGGACCAGGGCCGCCTCAACTTCCGTGATCGGCTCGCCCCGACGATGCTCATGGCGCTGACCGACGGTCCGGCCAGCTTCGAGTGGCTGAGCAACGGATATCCCGATTTGATTCCCAGCGGTTTTGACGCCTCGGCCCAGATGAACTACCCCTACGGCACGTACTACGGGACGTACAGCGGCGGCAACATCGCCGAGCCCAACGGCGCGTTCAACCGGACCCGCCGTCTCGCCGCGGCGTACAGCGCGAACCTGCTCGCCCAGCGGCGCACCGCGCCGCTGACCCTGCAGGACATCGAGCTGCTGCCGGAGTTCCAGTACCGGACTGTCGCCGGTCTGAACGCGCTGCCAGAGGGCCAGCTCTTTGCAGGCGCGACCGAAGGCGTCGGCTACCTCGGTGTCGATCCCCAACCCTTCCTGGTGGAGACGTTCGTCGGACACGTCTACCGCGCCGAGCAGATTCCGGAGTTCTGGCAGGATCCGGAAGCCGACGATCCGGACGACTGGATTCCCTACATCGATGCCGACCACTTCGTGGTGATGGATCGATCGCTCCTGGAAGAGATCGATGGCGACGATGACGAGGCGTTCGACGAGGTCTTCGATGACCCGCACCGCTCCTCGATCGTCGTGGTGCAGATCGCCAACCCCTTCGACGTGCCGCTGGATCTCTACCAGTACCGCATCAACGTCTTCGGTCAGCCGTACGTCCTGGCCGATCACCTTCCGGAGGAGGCGCGGTTCCTGCAGCCGGCCCGCAACGATCGTCCCACCACCGCCATCTTCTATGCAATCAAGGACCTGATCGGCGAGGAGTTCGATCCCGACGGCGATGGAGACATCAACGAACTGGTCACCGACCGGATTCACCCCGCGGAGTACAACACCACCAACCCGCTGGAGAACATCGAAGACGCCTGGCTCGGCTTTCTCGATCTCAATCCGGTCGTCGGCGATGTCAACCTGCTTCCCGATAACCGTACCCGCGTCGTGCTGGAGGGCGAGTCGATCCTGCCCGCGCAGACGATCATCCATCGCGTCTCCCCCGCGCCGGATGGCAGCGAGCCGTGGTCGATCTCCGACCGCCGCCGGTATGACCTCGTCGAAATGGATGGAGCGATCACGATCGAGCGCCTCTTCCTGGTGGATGGCGGCACCGCCACTCTGCCGGTCGTGGTCGATCGGATCGACCCGCTCGTGGTCGAGTCGGTTGATAGCGCGGGTGATTCCTTCGGCAACACCGTCCGCGCCATGGGCCGGTACCGCCCCGCGGCCCGTCCCGCCGCCGACGGTGAAGATCTCGGCCTCCTCGAGATCGAAGAGCCGGTCAATCCCGATGACGATGACGACGATCCGGTCGATCCGGACGAGGGCGGCCTCTACCCGTTCGGCTACAAGCTGGGCAGCGCCGATGAGATCGGCGCGGAAGCCGGCGAGTCGGTCCACTGGGTCCAGTGGGCGCGGGCGACGCGGGCGTGGGGGGTCGATCCCAACCTCGATGGCCGGTATGAAGCGCACGAGCGGAATCCCCGCTTCGTCTTCGCCGACCGAACGGTGAGTTACGCGACGGAGCTGGCCACGCCGGACACCTCCTTCGTCGAGCGCATGGACAACCCCGATGCGCCGAACGAAGGGAACCCGACCGAGCAGGAAGCCGGCGGCAACCGGTACGTCTTCCAGCGCCCGCCCAGCGGCAATCTCCACCAGGCCGGCGGCGAGTTCGGACCGTGGTTTGTCCGCTCCTATTACAGCATGGCCGATGGCCAGGTCCGGCTCATGGAGTTTGATCCGGTCGAGGGCGATCCGGACGCTCCCGATGGTGAGGGCCGTCTCGCTCGCAAGCCGACGTTCTTCGCCCTCGGCTGGCAGGAGGGACAGTGGGAGGGCGTGCTGCCGGAAAATCGGTTCTACTTCATGCCCGACAAGGGCTGGTACGGCCAGTACCGCGTCGTGAACGACCTGGCCG
>SLDM01000473.1 GCA_007125255.1 Phycisphaerales bacterium | reverse complement strand
CTCGCCGAAGCCGCGCACCTGCAGTGACCCCTCTCCGCCGCCGAAGTCGAGCCACTGACGCCCCGTACATCCGGCCAGCATCGGCAGGAGACAGAGTGCCATGACGAGAACGCTGAGCCGCCACCGGTCGGCGGCGCGACGTCGTTGCGGAGAGAAAAATCGTTGCATCATCAGTCCAGGTTCGGCCGGCAAGTGTTCAGTCATCACGATCCTGGCCGGCGGTCAGTGCGGACCGGCTTTCCGAATCGAGCGACAGGGAGCGATCACGATCCGCAACTCCCGATTCTCCTTCAATCTCACGCTCGGAATCAAGCGATCGCCCCGCCCCGTCAAGATCGATGCCGAGCAGACCGAGGGCATCGCGTTCGATGATCGCGCGAATCTGCGAGCGGGGAATGGTAGGCAACTGCGTACCGTGGCTGAAGCTGTTGACGGTGTACAACACTTCGATGGCCTTGGCCGGAACATCACGCGGGTAGCCGGAGGCAAAGAGCAGCTTATCAAGCACGCGCACACCCGAGGCGGTGAGCAGCGCGTTGTACAACTGCCATGGGCGGGTGGAGATACCCGCAATGTCCGCAAAGACGTGATCGTGCTTCTCGATCAGCGCAAGTGTTTCGTCGACCCACGGCCAGCCCAGTTGATTGACCACGATGGGCAACTTCGGGAATGTGCGGGCCACTTCGTCCCACATCGAAGGCCGCGCGAATTCCATCATCGCGCTGGCCGGGTTCGGGCTTCCGGTCATGACGAAGAGCGGCGCCCCGGCCTCCGCACATTTTTCGTAAATCGGCAGGGCATCCGAATGCGCAGGGTGGAAGCCCTGGCAGGCCGGCGAAACGCTGATCCCGGTCAGCCCGAGATCGAACGCCCGTTCGACCTGCTCGTCGGCGTCGGGGGCCATCGGATCGATACCGGCAATGCCGATGCGACGTGCCGGATCACGGCGCACAAAATCCGCGATGAATTCGCTGGGCACCTCGGCCTTCAGGCGCTGGGAACGCCAGCCGAAGACCAGCGCGACATCAACGCACTTCATCGCCTGCTCGTGGGCAGCGGGGCTGCCGTCGAACTGCCCCCAATTCTCTGTCTGACGACGTCGAATACGCTCTGCGATCTCGGTCCCAAGCTGATCCAGACTGGACCAGACTTGCGTATGCAGATCAACAATCATGAAACGGATTCCTTCCGAGACGAGACCGGCCGCCGGGGGCGACCGTGGCAGAATTGCTCATAAGAATTGTATCGGCAGGATCGAGGATCGGCCAAGCGAAACGGCGCCGAACAATGGGAAGGTTAGTGACGACTTGAACAGCAGCCGTGGCATTCGAGGAAACCCGGCGCGAACAGTGCCACCGCCGATGGCGATCCGAGGTGCGGACGCGCTCTCTGCTCAAAGCGGCTCTGCCGCAGGTGATATTCCGGATTGTTCCTGGTATGGGCGTACTGATTCTCGATCTGTCGTTTCGCGTCGTTGATGCGCCGTCCGGGGTCGGGATGCGTGGAAAGAATCTCCGGCGGCGAGGATCCCCCGGCCGCATCTCTCAGAATCTCCAGCACCTGCACCATGCCTTTCGGGTCGTATCCTGCCGCGACCATGTACCGCATGCCGAGCGAATCGGCCTCGAGTTCCTGATCCCTTCCGAACTTGAGCAGGAAGCCGGTCCCGAGGCCGCCGATGACCGTCGGCGCCGCGCGAACCAGTTCCGAATCCGCTCCGCCGGCCAGAATGCCGATACCGACCAAGAGTCCCTCCAGCCCGACCGCCTGGCTGATGCGTTCATCCACGTGCTGACCCGTGACATGGCCGATCTCATGCCCGAGCACCGCCGCGACCTGCGCTTCATTCGTGAACCGCTGGAGCAGCCCCCGGCTGATGAAGACGTTGCCGCCCGGCAGGGCGAAGGCATTGATCACCTCCGAATCGAGCACGACAAAATCCCACTCGATCTCCGCAAACTCCTCCGCGACATGCGGGGTGAGCTTTCTGCCGATCTCATCGATGTAGTTGCGCAGTTCCGCGGACTTGACCTCACCGCCGTACTCGTTGATCAGCCCCGGCTTGGCTTCCGTGCCCATCGCCGAGACCTGTGCGGAGGGAAGCAGGCGAAGCTGAGTCCGACCGGTTTCGGGGTTGGTCTGACACCCGCCCAGCAGCAGGATCGCGGCACCGAGCGCGAGCATGGTCTTTCGAATCGACATGGTCTACCTCCATCGCTGAGCTGGAAAGTGCTGAATCACTCACGGGACGAGCGTTCACGTTCCCGCGGGATCATCATATCCCGTCGAGGGCTATCATGAACGAAGATGACACCGACAACGCCAACATCTTCCGCCTCCTCGCCGGGGCCGGCCTGGACGGAGCAGGATCTGACCGACAACCCGCACGAGCGGTCCGACAAGGCCGATCGCGTCCGCTCGATGTTTGCCGCGATCGCGGGGTCGTACGACCTGAACAATCGGCTGCACTCTTTCGGTCGCGATCAGGCGTGGCGGCGCCGGGCCGTGAAACTGGCTCAGGTCCAGCCGGCGGACCACGTCCTGGACGTCGCCTGCGGCACGGGCGATCTGACCGAGGTGTTCGCCCGCGCCGGCGCCGAACGCGTCATCGGGCTGGATTTCACCGAACCCATGCTGGAGATCGCCCGCCACAAGGCCACGCGGAGCCGGTCCTCCGCCCCGTTGAAGGCCATTGAGTACCGGCAGGGTGACGCGATGGATCTGCCCTTCGACGATGCGAGCTTCGACATCGTGTCGATCGCGTTCGGCATCCGCAACGTCAGCGAACCGCCGCGAGCGCTCGCAGAGTTCTTGCGCGTCCTGCGTCCGGGCGGACGCCTGATCGTGCTCGAGTTCAGCGAGCCGAAGAACCGCCTGATCCGCGCGTGCAACCGGTTCTACTGCCATCAACTCATGCCGCGCACCGCAAGCTGGATCGCGCGTGATCGCTCCGGCGCTTACCGATACCTGCCCCGCTCGGTGGAAACCTTTCTCACCCGCGAGGCGATGGTCGACGGCATGGAGCGTGCCGGTTTTCGCGAGATCGCGCAGAAACCGATGACCTTCGGCGTGTGCGTCTGTTATCGCGGCGTGGTGCCTCCGCGGGAGTCGTGACCCCGACCCTTCTTCCTCCGCCCGCCCCCGCGCGTACCGCCGAACGCTCGCGTGATTGTGGTGTGGTCGCGTGCCCTCTACCATGACCGACTGCCATGGCCGCCAAATCGAACAAGTCAAAATCCGGCGCGGCCAACGAGCCGACGATTGAGAACCGCAAGGCGCGGCACAACTATCACATTCTCGACACGCTCGAGTGCGGCATGAAGTTGACCGGCACGGAGATCAAATCCGTCCGGGCCGGCCAGGCGAGTCTGGCCGAGGGGTACGTCCGCGCGACGGAGGACCCTCCGGCGCTGCGTCTGCACAACGTACATATCAATGAGTACGCCCCGGCCGGGACCGCCAACCAGCATGCACCGACCCGCACGCGGACGCTCTTGGCGAACCGGCGGGAGATCCGCAAGCTCGTGATGTCGCTGCGTGAACAGGGCATGACCCTGGTGCCGCTGAAGGTCTACTTCGTGCGCGGCCGGGCGAAGCTGCTCATCGGTCTCGCCCGCGGCAAGGGGCACGCGGATAAACGTCATGACATCGCAAAGAAGACCGCTCAGCGGGAGATGGATCGCGCCATGTCCAAGGCGCGCCGGTAGAGCTCTTCCGGAATCGGCCGCCCCGCCGATCGCTCGCCGGCTTCCAGGTACTCCGCCGGCACCAGGCCCTTCTCACCGACCGGGACGCAATCCTCGACATGGCGAACCATGATGCCGTTCTTGCCGGCGGCCTTCGCGGCGTACATCGCTTCGTCGGCGTGGCTGATGAACTGATCCGGCGTGCCGGGACGGCTGAGTTTGAGGTGCGCCAGACCGATGGACATGCTCAGCCGTGGTGCGAGGTCACTCTGTTGGGCGATCTCGCGCGTAAAGCCGTCGAGGATGCGGTGCGCCAGCAGGGCCGCCTCTTCGGGCCGGATCGTCGGCAGGAGCACGCAGAACTCATCCCCCCCGTACCGCGCCGCGAAGTCCGTCCTGCGGCAGCTCTCGTCGACCAGGCGGGCCGCGAGTCGGAGGACCGCATCGCCGCGCTGGTGACCGAGGTCATCGTTGATCATCTTGAAGCCGTCAAGATCGATCATCACGAACGCCAGTTGCTCACTGCCCTCGTTCGCGTGATCGGCCCAGACGCGCTCCAGCATCAGGTTCAGCCAGCGACGGTTGTACAGCCCGGTCAATTCATCGGTCCGGGCCATGATTTCCAGTTGCTGGATCAGGGCTTCGAGCTGTCGGTTCTTCACCGCCGTCTCGGCGAGCGACTCGCTGAGATCGTCGTGCAGGCGTTCGTTCTCCTTCCGGATCCGCTGGTGGGTCAGACACTTTTCGACCGCCAGAGGAATGGTGCGCAGGTCGCCG
>SLDM01000502.1 GCA_007125255.1 Phycisphaerales bacterium | reverse complement strand
TTCCACAGTTCGCGTTCCATGCTGGTGGCTCCTTGTCGAGTAAGTGAGACCACCAGTATGGCGCGAACTGCTCATGGCGCAAGGGGATACGACAAATCGCGCATAAAGCCCTTTCGCGGGAATGACGGAATCAGGATGCACGCCGACGTTACCCACGCCTTCGTCCTTCTGTCACTTCGTCACTTTCCCTTCGTGCCTCCGTGCCTTTCTTGAGATCGTCCTTCCACCAGCGCACGGCCGACTCGCTGCGCTCGCTGGCCGTGGCACCCTTCGCGCTGAGCGCGACCGACTCAGACGCGATCCCTGCTCCCTTCCATCGAACGGTGGACCTTCTCGCGCCATTCCTCGTAGCCGGGCCGTCCCATCAGGCCGAAGGTGGCGAGCTTGCCCGTCTCCACCGCCGGCTGGTCGTAGGCGTCAATCCCCAGCAGCAATCCCGCATACGCCGTGGTGATCATCCAGAGCTGGAGGAACTCACCGACGTGGTGCGCATTGATCTCCGGCCAGTGGATCGTGAAGTTCGGCCGCCGGCTCTCCACCAGCGCGTACGCCGTCGCGCTCCTCTCGGCGTTGAGCAGGTCCGCGATCGACCGGCCGTGAAGATAGCGCAGCGGCTCGATGTCGAGATCATCCGGCACCTTTACTTCGCGCTCGAACCGCGCGACCTCGATCAGACCGATCACCTTGTCGTTCGGCCCTTCGCGATAGGGCTGCACCGGGCTGTGCTGATCGGTCGCGCCGAGCGCCTTGATCGGAGTCGCGCCGGCGAAGACTTCCTCACCCGCGCGGTTGAATCTCTTGCCGAGCGATTCGGCCCACAACTGCCGGAACCAGTCCGCGAGCAGGTAGAGCGAGTTGGCGTACGGCATGAGAACGTGATTGGATTTGCCGCGCTTCGTGAATGCAACCAGCAGCCACGCCAGCACGGCGGCGGGGTTCCGCTCCAGATCCGGCTGGCTGCACCGATCATCCATCGCCCGGGCGCCGTCGAGCAGGCGCTCGATGTCGATGCCGCACATCGCCGCGCTGAAGAGGCCGACCGGTGAGAGCACACTGAACCGCCCGCCGACGCCGTCGGGGACGGGCAGGGTCGTAAACCCCTCCCGGTCGCAGATCGAGCGCATTGTGCCCTTCTCGGGATCGGTGATCGCCACGATCTGCCGGGCGTAAGAGTCGCCGATTGCCTGGTGCAGAAGTGAGCGGAGCACCATGAACTGCGCCGCGGTCTCCGCCGTTTCGCCGGACTTGCTGATGACGTTGATGACCGTGCGCTCCAGCTTCGGGTCGACGCGCCGGACCTCGTCGATCGTCCGGGCGATCACACCGGGATCGACATTGTCCAGCACGAACAGGCGCGGCCCCCGGCGCTGATCGGGCGGCATGAGGTTGTACGTCGCCGGATTGAGGGCGCTCTGCAGGGCGATGTTGCCCAGCGCGCTTCCGCCGATCCCGAGCACGATGAGGTTCTCCGTGCGCGGCCGCAATTCTTCGGTGAGTTTCAGGATCGGATCGACGTGCTCCCGGCGCATCGGATCAAAAGGCAGCTCACGCCAGCGCTCCCACCCGGTGCCGCGGGTTTCGTTGAGGGAGGCCGTGAGCCCACTCATCTGCGCCGCGGCCCGGTGAAGCGCATCGCGTTCAATGCCGTGTTCACCGACGCGTTCGGCCAGGCAGTTGGCGTAGTCGAGCGTGATCGAATCGGTCATGTCGTTTCGGTCATTTCGTGTTGATGGTGGCGCGGCTCAACGCGGGGAAACGCGACGGCTCGAGATTGAGAAACTCCAGCGCGGTTCCGGCGAGCAGGCGCTGTTTGGTGCTGTCGGTCAGATCAGCCATCTCTTCGATCATCCGGCCCGGCTCGTGCTCACCCAGCGGGAAGGGGTAATCCGATCCTAGGGCGACCTTCTCTTCACCGACCAGCTTGATCAGGTGGCGCAGCATGTCGGGATCGTGCACCAGCGAATCGAGGTAGAACGTCCCGAGCTGTTCACGCGGTCCGTGGGCGCACTCGGTTGCGCAGAGATCCGGCCGAACGTCGTAGCCGTGCTGTATGCGCCCGACGGTGCCGGGGAAGGAGCCGCCGCCGTGGGCGAAGCCGATCCGGAGGTGGGGGAGTCGTTCGAGCACGCCGCCAAAAACGATCGAGCAGATCGCCAGGGCGGTTTCCGCCGGCATGCCGACCAGCCAGGGCATCCAGTACTTCTGCATGCGTTCCTTGCCGAACATATCCCACGGATGGACGAAGACCGCCGCCCCGAGCTCCGCCGCCGCTTCGAGGACGGGAAAGATCAGCGGGTCATCGAGATTGCTGCCGTTGACGTGGCTGCCGATCTCGATGCCGCAGAGCCCCAGATCGTTCACGCACCGCTCGAGTTCCTGAATGGCGCGGTCGGTGTCCTGAAGCGGGACCGTGCCGAGGCCGACGAACCGGTCGGGGTAATCGCGGCAGACGCCGGTGAGATGATCGTTGAGCAGCCTGGAGAGATCGTGCGCATCTTCGGGCTTCGCCCAGTAGCCGAACATGACCGGCACGGTGGAGAGCACCTGCACGTTCACGCCGCTCTGATCGCAGTCGCTCATCCGGCGCTGGGGCGACCAGCAATTGTCCTGCACTTCGCGGAAGAACTGACCGTCGACCCACATCTGGGCGCAACACGGTTTGTGGTGTTCGAGACGAACCCACCCGCCGTAGCCGTACCGCTCGCGCAGGTCGGGCCACTTTTCCGGGAGGATATGAGTGTGCAGATCGATTTTGAAGAATGGGGAAGACATGAGCGTTCAGGTGTCCGTCGGTCGTCGCACTGCTCTCGTAGTAGAGCTGGGTGGGTGGGGGCCGAGACGCATGAAACGGCCGGAGCCTCCACGCGCGGCACCTTATGCTACCTCGACACGGCCGTCCGCGCCACCACCCCGGTCCGGAGTTCCGGCGCCTCTGGCCGCCGTGCCGCACTCCGGGCATCGCTTCCGACCGTGACCGCGCAGATCGTGAGCGCAGTGCCCGCATTTCCAGAGCGGTCGCCGCCAGGTGAGGAAGATCAGATACGAAACGGTCGTGATCCCCCAGACGATGAGGGCGTAGAAAATCGTATTGGCCAGCGACCCCAGGATGATCGGTCTGGTCGGGATCTCGATCAGGTCCTGACGCAGCAGTGCGTGCTGAGCCGACCGGTTGTCGATCCGCCAGATCGTTGAGAACGCAGAAGGCGCGTTCAGGAAGCCTGCTGTGCAGTCGCCGGTTTGAACTTCGATCCATTCGTGCCCGATCAGCGTGTGGAACGGGAAACCCGCCCGCGCCACCTGCTTGACCGGAGTAAACAATCCGGTGGATTCGGTTGGGTCTGGTCCTGCGACCTCGAAGTAGCGATATCGCTCGTTGGCGAAGGAAGACTCCGCGAAGAGCAGAACTCGGGTATCGACGGCCGGAGTCCATCCGAACTGCTTCAACTCCGGATACTCGTCTGGATTGACATAGCCATAGACGAACCCGCTCAAGAAGGTGGAGCCGGCGGATACCTCCGCCAGGGCATGGACATGTTTCAGTGAGACCCCGACGGCGATGAGGAAGTTCAGAGCGCATCCGATCGCCAGAAAACCGCCCGCGATGAGAAAGGGTCGCCTCCGACGATCGGTCGTCCCTTGAGTCCCGGTGCGTCCGGGCGCGGCCGCCATGCGACCGCACTGAGAACACTGGTGAGTGGACGCGTGGCCGAACAGCTCATACGCGCAGCGTTCGCATCGCCATCGGGAGCGGCGCCATGCCCGACGCATGACCAGCGGCCCGAGTGTCATCAGCCAGAGGATGGCAGCGCAAAGGACACTGTTGACGACGGTGCCGAGAAGCATCGGTTCGGTCGGAAGGGCAATTTTCCTCTGAGGCAGATACTTCCAGTCGCCATCGAAATTGTCGATCGTCAGGATGCCGAAACGCTCGATACCAGGTGTTTGCCAGCGCTCCCAATCGCGATAATCAAACCACTCCGTTCCGCTCAGGGAGTACATGGGAAAGCCCGCCATCATCGTCCGCTTGACCGGCTTCGGTAACCGGCGGCCGGTCCCATCCGACGATGGTCGTGGCGCAGTGAGGTCTGGGAACTCATCGATCAAGGCGACTCGATAGCCGAGTGATCGCTGGATCTCTTCAACGAGAATATGACGGCGAGCGCTGGTTTCCGGCATGGGCTCCCAGCCGTAGCGCCCGAAATCGTCGTCCGGCCTCAGGTCTCTCGGGACACGCTGGGGTTCGACGTAGGGGCGTGTTACCCCGGCAACGAGGCGAGCAGAACCAGCAGCATGCTTCAGTGTGAAGACGAGGGCAAGGGCGACGTTAAGGATCAGTCCGATGAACAGGAAGACCCCGATCAGCAGTATCGCTCGCTTCACCGGAACTCTCCCTCCTCAAACTCCGGAGTCGATTACTCCATTGCGGCCGACCTCGTCTTCTCACCCGGGCCGGAGCCCGGTGATT
>SLDM01000039.1 GCA_007125255.1 Phycisphaerales bacterium | reverse complement strand
GGCCGGAAGCGGCGAGGTGGGGCAACTTCGCCGCCGAATGAGTGCGGGAATCGGCCCCGCCGGGCCGATACTCCTCCCGGTATGGATGAGTGCGTTCTCCTGATCGATGATGGCGGCCTGGCGGCTCTGACCCTCGCGGCGATCCAGCCCACCGGAACGCGCTTTCTCGTCCTCGAACCGGACGGCCCCCATCCCGCCCGACCGCAGCGGGCTGCGATGGTGCAGCGCCATCTGGAGCATATCGACCTCATCGCCCACGAGATTCTGCCCCCGCCTCCCGCGCAGATCACCGGCCCCGCCTACCGGCTGCTCGATGCCTACACGCTCATCCTCGCGGCGGGCGCCGCGCGAACGCACGGTCTCTCCCGCATCCTCTGTCCCTTTCACGTCGGCCATGATGTCGAGGCGATCGGTGAAGTCATTCGCCAGGTCGACGCGCTGACGGATCTGCTCGGCCAAAGCGCGTCCGATCCGGAGGCCTCCAGCGACGAGCTGATCGTCGACGTTCCGCTCGTCGATCTCACCGACGAGGAGATCATCAAGCTGGCGGACGATGCGGATCTGCCGCTTGAGCTGTTCTGGCCGTGTGAGAACGGGGAACCGGTTCCGTGCCGGAACTGCGCCGCCTGCCAACGGTGGTGCGAGGCGTTCTCGTCACTGGGCATACCCTGGCCGTGGAGTGGCCGGCCAACTCGTCCGAGACTCGTTCACTGATGATGCGCCGGGAAGGCCGCGTACTCAGGACGGCTTGCGGAAGTGGAAGATGCCCCAGGAGAGGTATCCTTTCTTCCCGCCTTCGATCCAGTGGCCGAGCCCCTTCTTCATCCGCTCGATGTATTCGCGGCTGACGACGCCGGCGATCTCTTCCTCGCGCCGCTCGGTTTCCGCGAGCACACGGCTGTAGTGGTTGACCAACTGGCGAGTGTGCTCTTCGAAGCCGACCTCTTCCCAGCCGAGTTTCTTCGCCTGTTCACGGTAGAACGCCGGCGAGCCGAGCGTCTCGAGGTGGATGCGGTCGAGAATCGGCTGGAGCACGCCCTCGGGGCAGTCATCGGCCTGCATCGGATCGGTGAAGACCAGCTCGCCACCGGGCATCAGGACGCGATCGATTTCCTTGAGCACCTTGACCCGCTCGCCGCTGTGCAGGAAGGCGTCCTGGGACCAGGCGATATCGAAGGAGGCGTCTTCCGCGGGGACCGATTCAAAGCTGGCATCGACGACATCGATGAGATGATCGAGCTTCTGTTCGCGGTTCATCTGCCGATCCCGCTCGTTCTCAACTTCGCTGAGGTTGAGCGCGATGACGTGGCAGCCGTGTTTCTTCGCGAGGTATCGCGCCGATCCGCCGTAGCCGGCGCCGAGATCGATGACGCGGGCGGATTCGTGCAGATTCTTCAGCCGCGCGCACATCTGTTCGACGGTGCGGCGACTGGCATCGGCGATTGGTTCGTCATCGGACTTGTAGAGGCCGATGTGGATATCTTCGCCGCCCCAGATAGTGAAGTAGAAATTGTCCGCATCGTCACTGTTGTAGTATTCTCGCGCGGTACTGACCGCCTGTGAGTACTGAGTGCTCATACGTGCGTCGTCCCTTCGTCGTGTTCTTCGTCGGGGCGGTAGTACTTCTCCGCGACGTGGATATAAAAGTCCGGCTGCTCTTCACGGTAGGTTTCCTGGAAGTCCCCGTAGGTGTTGACGGTCTGGAATCCGACCTCATGCATCAGGCGCCGTGTGTAGTCCTTCCGCAGCGGGAACATGTTGAGGTGGTACTTCGCGCCGTCGGGGAAGGTATACCGGAAGCGGGCAAGGCCTTCATCGATGTGCTCGGGAACGGCCTCGACATCTTCACCACAGTAGTAGTACTTGTGCTGCGTCGAGAAGCCGGCATCGAGCATCGTGTCGTAATTCCGCTGGTCGAGGATCAGGACGCCATCGTGGCGCAGTGTCGCGTAGAACTCGGCCAGGGCCTTGCGTCGATCCCGTTCGCTGAAGAGGTGGGTGAAGGAATTGCCCAGACAGATCACCGCATCGAAAACGGTGTGCACATCGCGGTTGAGCCAGCGCCAGTCGGCCTGAATGGTGCGGAGGATGTGGCCGCGCTTGCGACCGTTCTCAAAGGCCTTGGCGAGCATGTCCGGCGCGCCGTCCACGCTGACCACCTCGAACCCGGCTTCGATCAGACGCGTCGAGTGGAAGCCCGTACCCGTCGCCACATCCAGGACGCGCTTGGCCCCCCGTTCGCGGAGCATGCGGATGAAAAAGTCTGACTCGCTCTCCGCCCGGCGTTCCCAGTCGATCAGGTCGTCCCACTTCTCGACGAAGCCGTGAATGTACTCGTTGGCGAAGTTGTCCGAGTCCCGGCGTTTGACCGGGTCTTTCCCGAATGACTGTTCGGTCGTTGTCGTAGTAATCGCTGGCACTCCCATATCAACTGGTTCAGGATCAGTGACACGGAGCCGTGGACGTAATGGTGGTTGCAACTCAAGAGCGAAAACGTCGTTTCCGCTGCGGGAGCTGTCGGATAGATCCGGTCGGCTCCGTTCAGATTTGCTTTCCGAGTATACCGCCTCCTCCCGGGTGATGTCCAGCGGGAAGCAGCAACGCGGACAAATTGTCCTGAATCGTGCAGAAACCCCACCGAACGCTCACAGAACGCAGCAGAATCGAAACAGATCGCGGCCGTAAGTATTGCTCGCATGTTGAGACCCGCTCCCCCTCGCCCGCGGGCAGTCCTTGTCAACGCTTCTTGGGCTGGCAGCACACCTTCGTCATGGCCAAAATGGCGAAGACGAGGAGTATGGTGCCCAGGACGGTGAACATGATCGCGGCAAGAACGGCGAGCGGGTCGAACGCGGGAAGCATGGTTTCACCTTTCGATTACGGGCGGCGGTGGTGGAAAGGCAAAGCTCTATGTTTCGTGCCGAGATTCGGCGCCCTGTAGTCACTGACGCATCGCACCTGGGTAAAACACGCCGGGTCCTCTCCATGTCCAAGCCCCCCTCTGCCCCTTCGTCGCTTTGCCCCTCCGTCGCTCCGCTTTCAACTGTTACCCCCCCATCAACTCCCGCAGGATCGCCAGCCCCCGGTCAAGCTGTTCGTCGGGAGCGGCGTAGCTGAGGCGGAAGTGCGTATCGCGCCGGCTGAAGACGTGGCCGGGAATGACGATCACGTTACGGTCGATCGCCCGCATGAAAAACGCCTCGGAGCTGAGCCCCAGCCGCGCGGGCACCTTCACGAAGGCGTAGAACGCGCCGCCCGGCTGAACCAGGTCCGTCACGTCGCCGAACGCCGCCACCACGCGGTCGCGGCGGCTCTGGTAGGTGCGAATGTGTTCTCCCAGGTCCACCTCGAACGCCCCCGCCAGGCCGACCTGCGCCATCGAAGGCGCGCAGACGAAGGTGTACTGCTGCAGTTTCATCATCTGCCGGATCACCGCGCTGGGACCGGCGGCATACCCCATCCGCCACCCGGTGCAGCCGTAGGTCTTCCCGAAACCGCGCACGAGCAGCATGTCCTGCCCGAACCGTGCGGGGGTGGAGAACCGGCCGTCCTCGAGCGATTCCTCGTAGGTAAAGGCATCGTAGATCTCGTCGGAGACCAGCAGGATGCCGCGCTTCCGGCAGAGTTCGATGATCTCCTGCAGTTCCTGATTGGAAAGGACCACGCCGGTCGGGTTGCCCGGAGAGTTGATCAGCACCATCCTGGTCCGGTCGGTGATCAGCCCCTCGATCCGCTCCGCGGTCATGCGGAAGTCCGGATAGGTCTCGCAGTAGACGGTCTTCGCGCCGACCATCTCGCCGATCGCCGGGTAGACCACGAAGTACGGGTCGGGAACGATCACTTCGTCACCGGGATTGAGTACCGCCAGGTAGGCGAGGAGCAGCGCCCCGCTGGTGCCGGAGGTGATCATGTGCATGATGCCGTCATCGGAGGACAGATCCCAGCCGACATCCTGCCGCAGGCGCTTCGCCACCGAGTCGAGCAGTTCCGGCGCGCCGCGGGTCAGCGTGTAGCCGTTGCGATCCTTTTCGATCGCTTCGATCGTCGCCTTCTTGATCGCCTCGGGAACCGGGAAGTCCGGCTGGCCGATCGAGAGGTTGATCGGTTGATCCAGCTGGCCGCCAAGCTCGAACGCCCGGCGGATTCCCGAGACATCGATCGCGCCGGCCCGGTCGCTGATCAGGGTCGAGAAGTCCCGGGGAGGATGAGCAGGGCTTGCGGGCTGTGACATGGCGGATAGGTCCTTCTTCTCTCGACGAGTTCTCTCAACTGGTTCTCTCAGGTTGGGCTCAACCGGATCGTCGGGACCGCGAGCCGGATCACCCGGTGTCACCTCGTGACCGGGGGGAGAAACACCGAACGAAACGATTTCTGCAGTGTAACAACGTTGCGTTCGCGCGCAGATGGCGACCCGGCGCAGGGAACAGGCCGGCGATCGCCGGCCTGATGAGCATGAGATTACCGAAAGAGATCC
>SLDM01000248.1 GCA_007125255.1 Phycisphaerales bacterium | reverse complement strand
TAGGGAGGCGAGAGACGGTGGCGGGCCGCGGCCGCTCAGCGCTTTTCACCCGCAGTTCACCCGGTCGCCGGCGGAGACGAACTCGAACGCACGCTCCTTGCCGGAACGCGGGTACGATGCTGGCATGGCGTCCGTCAATTTCTACTTCCAGGTTCACCAGCCCTTCCGACTTCGCCGCTATTCGGTCTTCGATACCGATCCGTTCTACTTCGGCAACGATGAGAACCAGCGCATCTGTGAGAAGGTCGCGACCAAGTGCTACCGCCCGGCCACGCAGAAGCTGCTGGATCTCGTTCGCCGCCACGAGGGCCGGTTCAAGGTCGCGTTCTCGATCTCCGGCGTGGCGCTCGAACAGTTCCAGCTCTGGACGCCCGACGTTCTCGAGCTCTTCCAGCGCCTCGCCGAAACCGGGTGCTGCGAGTTCCTCGGCGAAACGTCGCACCACTCCCTCAGTTTTCTCTTTTCGCGCGATGAGTTTTCCGAGCAGATCGCGCGGCACGAGAAGCAGGTCCTGGACCACTTCGGCCAGACGCCGCGGATTTTCCGAAACACCGAGCTGACCTACTCCAACGAGGTCGCAGCGCATATCGCCTCGCTCGGGCGGTACGACGCGGTGCTCTGCGAAGGTGTCGATCGTCTGCTCGGCTTCCGCTCTCCGAACTACCTGTACGTCCCACCGGGTCACGGTGACCACGGCGACGTCGCCCCGCTCAAGCTGCTGCTCAAGAACTACCGGCTGTCGGATGACATTGCCTTTCGCTTCTCGGATCGCAACTGGAGCGAGTGGCCGCTCGACGCCGAAACGTTTGCAAAATGGGTCAACCAGATCAACGGCGACGGCTACGTGTGCAATCTCTTCATGGATTACGAGACGCTCGGCGAACACCAGTGGCAGGAAACCGGCATCTTCGAGTTCCTCGATGCCCTGCCGGAGAAGATCTTTGATGTCAATCCCGGCGTGAACGATTTCGTCACACCCGGGGAAGCGGTCGCGCGGTACGCGCCGGTCGGCGAATACGACGTGCCGGAGATGATTTCCTGGGCCGACACCGAACGCGATCTCTCCGCCTGGCTGGGCAACGCGATGCAGGACAATGCCGCGGCGGAGCTCTATCGCCTGGAAGCGCCGGTGAAGGCCCGGCACGCCGCGGGCGATGACCACATTCTCGAGGACTGGCGGAAGCTGACGACGAGCGATCACCTGTACTACATGTGCACCAAGTACTGGGCCGATGGCGATGTGCACAAGTACTTCAGCCCGTATGACTCGCCGTACGACGCGTACATCAATTTCATGAACGTCCTGGACAACATCCGCAAACGCGCGGAAGGGTCATAGAAACGCCCGGGGCAACAGCAGCGCGCCACCACCAAAGAAACATGCTGCCGCTCGGGGGCGGCAGCATGAATCATGCGTCTCGGTCATGAGCTTCGAACGGGGTTGCTCACCTCATCCCTGGTGAGATCAGGCCGTGGTCGCGATCAGGCGGCCTTGCGGCGGCCGATCTTGCAGTACCCTTCGAAGGACGCGCCGTCGGCGGCAAAGATCTTGTCGGCCACGATATTGCCGGTGATCTTGCATTTGCTGCCGAGCTTCATCTGCCGGGTCGCGATCACGTTGCCCTTGAACGTGCCGTCGATCTCGACGTTCGGGGCCTTGATGTTCGCGTTGCAGCGGCTGTTGGGCGCGATGTGAAGTCGGCCGGAGGAGACGATGTCGCCGGAGAACTGACCGGTGATGCAGGCATCGCTCTTGCTTCGGCCGGAGGAGGTTGTCTTCTTCCGGGAGACGGACTTGGCGGTCGTCCGCTTGGCGGAGGCGCGCTGGGCGGAGGCGGTGGTCTTACGCTTGGTGCTCTTGCGGGCCGTGGCCTTGGCCTTCGTTGCACTGGTCTTGCGCTTGGGGCTCTTCCGCTTGGTGGCGGACGCCTTGGTGGTCGCGCGTTTGGCGACCTTGCGACGGGTCGTCTTGCGGGCCGTGGTCTTGCGCTTGGGGGTCGAGCGCTTGGCGCTGGGTCGCTTGGTCGTCTTCCGCCTGGTCGTCTTCGTTCGTTTTGCTGCCATCGTGTGAGCTCCTGGTCCATCGAGCGGTTCCCGGCAGCGCGATCCTGCGCACCGATCCAACCCACGATGGAGTGTCGTAAAAATGCGGCCTGGATGGGCCCCACCCGTGTGAAACCCTGCCAACTGTCTGCCAGCGTCGACCGTTTCGGGGTTCGGTTTAAGCGGAATCGGAGATTTGGGGCAGAACCGTGATTCAGAAGAGTCATTCGAAGCGAGCGCTCGCCCGATCAGCATGCGAACGCTTCGATCCGATTCCTTCGCTGAACCCTCGCCTCGATGGCCCCACGCACGAGGGTCCCGGCAACGTCGACCCTTTGCAGCACGGGCGTTTCCGGACCGGGTTCTGCGAATCCCGGATCAGATTCGGACGTGAAACAGATTTACCGCGGAGGACGCAGAGGACGCGGAGAGAGGTGAGACGACTCGCTGACGTGATCTGCTGCAGCACTTCAGGAATCTGCTTTGAGTGACCAGCAGGGATGAGCAAGAAGGGATGGGAGGTTTCAGCGAAGGCACGCAGCGGAGGGGGCAGGCTGGCTCCTCTGTGCTCCCACATGGTCAGTCCGGCACTCCGCTGCTCCGATCCTTTGCTCTTCTCCGCGCTCTCCGCGTCCTCCGCGGTGAGTTCTCTGACGCCTGATTCTGAGGTGGGATTGGTATCAGGCGGCATGACCTGAAGCCCACTGAGCGCAGGTCCGGAGAAGCTGGAGTCGGTCGATCGGCTTGCTGGCATAGTCGTTACAACCGGCGTCGAGACAGCGCTGTTGAACGCCGTCCATGGCGTGCGCGGTCAGAGCGATGATCGGACCGCTCCATCCAGCTCGGCGCAGCTGCCGGGCGAGCGTATAGCCATCCATCTCCGGCATCTGCATATCGGTCAGCACGAGGTCGCACGGCGGTTCGGTTCGCAGCGAACCGTCAACGGTCCCGTCCTCGGTCAGAGCGCAGAGACAGTCCCGGCCGTTCTCAAAGACGGTGACGACGGCTCCGGCCCGTTCAAGATGGAACCGGATCAGTCGCTGATTATCCAGGCCATCTTCGACAAAGTAGACGCGCGTTCCTTCGAGTAGCGGGCCGAGTTCGGGCGTGGGGGCGGACACCTTCGGATCGTTCTCCGTCAGGACCTTCCCCGCATCGGCCGGAGCAATCAGCTTGACGCCATCGATCGGACCGGTGGGAAGGGTGAGCGTGAAGCGGCTTCCCTCGCCGAAGACGCTGCTGAACTGAATGTCTCCACCGAGCAGCGTGGCGAGCCCCTGGCTGATGCGCAGCCCCAGGCCGGTTCCGCCGAACTTCCTGGTCGTCGACGCATCGGCCTGCGTGAACGCCCGGAAGATCCGGCCGGCCTGATCGGGTGTCATGCCGATGCCGGTGTCTTTCACCTCGAAACGGATGACCGGTCGATCACGGTCAGCGCGATCCAGTGAAACCAGAACCGTGACCTCGCCCTTCTCCGTGAACTTGATCGCGTTCCCAACGAGATTCACGAGAATCTGGCGCAGTCGAACGGGATCGCTGTGAATGACGGCGGGCAAAGGTGTCGCGCGAACCACCTGGTATCGCACGCCCCTCTCGCGGGCCTTGACCTGCATGAGGGATGCAACATCGAACAGAATCTGCTCTGGAGCAGTCTCAATCAGTTCGACCGACATGCGCTTCGCCTCGATCTTGGAGAGGTCGAGAATGTCGTTGATGATGGCAAGCAGGTGATCGCTGTTGCGCCGGATGGTGTGCAGGTATTCGGCGCGGGTCTCGGGCTCGAGTTCCGGCCCGGCCTCCGCGAGCAGTTCGGTGAATCCGCGGATCGCGGTCATGGGCGTTCGAATCTCATGGCTCATGTTGGCCAGGAATTCGCTCTTGAACCGGGTGGCCTGCTCGGCCTCACGCTTGGCGACTTCAAGTTCCGCCGTTCGTTCCTGCACCCGGGCTTCAATCACCGCGTTGGTATGTTCCGATTCGGCCTGACGCCGCGCGATGATTTTCATCTCACGCAGATTGCGCACGCATGCGCCGATGAGAAAGACGTCGATGAAGATCACCCATGCGGTGTGCTCAAGCCAGCGCCAGTCACTGACCTCGGCGATGCCGAAGACCGATTGCGGCCACCAGATGCCGCGGAGCATGTGATCGAGTCCAACCACGACGGTTGCCGTGACGAGAACACGCCAGTCACGGTAGAAAGCGAGCAGCGCGAGCGAACCGAAGACATGAAAGTGCGTCTCGATGCGCCCGCCGGTGAGATGGATCAGGAGCGCACCGAGCAGCATCTGACCGACCGCAACGACATGCCTGGTCATCGTGCTGCCCGGTTGAAGCCGGATACACATGAGGGGAAAGGAAGCGATCAGACCACCGAGAAAGATCGCGGCAAGAAGATGCGCATGGATCTGACCCTGTGAACCGATCCAGGTGGTG
>SLDM01000247.1 GCA_007125255.1 Phycisphaerales bacterium | reverse complement strand
GTCCTCATCGATATCGGTATGCCGGTCAACCTGCTGGGCCGCATGGGCGGTGCCCAGGACGTTGAAGAACGCGGGGGAGCCGGCGGGAATCTCCAGCCGGAAGCCGAGGGCGGACTGTTGGCCGCGCACGCCGAGCCCGCCGAAGAGATCCAGCCCGACGATACTGATCGGAATCGGAGCGTCCAGACCGGCGACGACGATGTTCACGCCGCTCTCGCCGGCCGCGATCGTCGCGGGGTCGATGTGTACCGGGTCCCGGGCAAGGATTGGCTGATCGACGTTGCCGCCGATGATCGCCGCGAGCCGCGCACCCTGGCCATTGAAGCTGCCGAGCACGATCGCCTCCGGAGCGTGGTCTTCGATGTCCGGCCGATCGTCGATGATTTCCGTGGTGAGCAGGACGTCGAGCTGAACCGCCGCGCGGCCGTCACTCATCAGGAGCCGCGCCAGGTCGCGTCCCCGCATGACATCGAGCGTCGTGCGGTATGGCGTACTGTCAACGTTCCGGCCGAAGGCGAAGGAGACCGGCCCGTCACCGCGCATGATCTCATCATCGCTCAGCAGTTCGTACCGGCCGTCGCCGTTGCGATCGACCCGCACGCGAACGGAGGCGGCTTCGATCATCTCATCCATCGAGGATCGGTAGGTGGCTTCGCCGATGGTGAGCGTATCCAGCAGCACGCTGGAACCGAAGGACCCGCCGAAGACTTCGCCGTGTTCGCTGAGAAACCGCGCGGTGGCAAAGGTGGACGTACCGCGTGGACGCTCGAGGGTGCCCGAAGCGGTGACGCTCGAGACGGTGTTCGAGCCGTTGATCATGATGAGGGTCAGGGCGATGGCGGTGCACGCGAGCAGACCGGCGCGCACCGATCGCGCAGAGCGATCACGAGACACTTGATGCATGGTTTTCTCTCTTCCAGGTCTTCAGTTGTCGAACTGGGCATCAGGCCGGAGGGACTCGGACCCGATACCGCATCAGAAGATCGATGCACTTCAAGTGTGCGCCGGATTCACGGCGCGGCCAGCGCCGGGGCCGCGCGGGACGCGGGCGCATGCAGACTGAGACGACTGGTTAAGATCGGGGGAATTCCTCGTGGGAAGCCCGGTGACCTGTTCGGTCTGGCGCGCCCGGGGGGGGCGGTGGCCGGCCTGCTTTTCGGGCCACTTTCCCGCCCCTTATCCGGTCCCGTAGAAGGGCCTGGCAACCGGCGTTCATCGCCGGGCCGGTTGCCTCAAGCTTTCCGCTTCCGGTTCTCCGCGCGGCGCCGGCGGAAGAACGTCCGGAGTACCTCGCGGCAGGGGTCGGCGAGCACGCCGCCGATCACCTCCACCTCATGGTTCAGACGATGATCGGACGTGATGCGGTAGAGCGTGTCACACGCGCCGGCCTTGGGGTCGGTCGTGCCGTAGACCAGGCGGCCCACCCGGGCATTGACCAGGGCGCCGGCACACATCGGGCATGGTTCGAGCGTGACCGCGAGCGAGCAGTCGTTCAGGCGCCACCTGCCCATGGCCAGACCCGCCGCCCGAATCGCGATCAGTTCGGCGTGGCCGACCGGATCGTGTCTGGATTCGCGGGTATTGGCGGCTTCCGCGATGATCTCTTCGCCGCGATAGACCACGGCCCCGACCGGGACCTCGTTGTTGCGGGCCGCCTCCTCGGCAAGGGCGAGCGCATGCCGCATCATGTGAATGTCGGTTGCGGTCACATTCTTTGACCGTGGTCCGGGAATCAGATGAAGCGCACCCATAAACCGCCGCCTCCGCTTACGACGGGCGAGCGCGCTTCGGCCTTGAAGACCCGGCCTGGACCGAAATCGATTGATCACGATCGCCCACTCCGGTCATCGGGTGAGTCGGCGTCGTCGTTTCCTCCGCCGTTATCTTCGTCCGGAGGATGGAAGGGTTGTTCGCTCTGGGTAACGTCTTCCGGACTATCGGAAGTTCTGGTGGAAGTTCCCGGTCCTTGCGGATCGTTCGCGCCGCCGCGGAAGAGGACGCGCCCTTCCGCCACGCGCGAGGCCGGCGCGAGAACCAGCAGCAGAATGCCCAGTTCGTAGAGCGTGTAGAGCGGGATCAGCATCAGGATCATCGACACCGCGTCGGCGGGCGTGATCACCGCCGAGACCACCGCGCAGAGCAGCAGCGCGTACCGGCGATGGGCGCGAAGCCACGCCGCCGAAGCCAGCCCCAGCCAGCCGAGCAGGAGGATCACCAGCGGCATCTGGAAGGCGATCGCCACCGCCAGGACCAGCAGCAGGACGAAGCTGATGTATTCGCTCAAACGAAACTGCTGCGCGACGCGCGACGGGGCGCCCATCGGCAGTCGCAGCACCTCCAGAACGCCCTCACCGGCGCCGGGAGAGGGGACGGCGATGTACAGGATGTTCTCGGGAATCTTCAGCCAGATATCCCCGGCATGAATCGAGCTCGGCGGTTCGCTCACGACCCGGAGGCGGGTCTTCTCCTCGAGTTCCGCCGCCTGCGATTCGGGGGCCACCTCCGCCGGGGCGGACTGCGGCACCAATTCCACCGGTTCGCGCAACGATCCGCCGAACATGACCAGCACGTGCAGCATGAGCGGCAGCATGACGAAGTAGAACAGCAGCACGCCACTGGTGGTCAGAATCGCACTCCCGGGAATCAGGAAGTACACGAAACGCCGCTCGTGCCGGTAGAGTCCCGGGCTGATGAAGAGCCACGCCTGCCAGAGAATCCACGGGCTGGAGAAGATGATCGCCGTGATGATGCTCAGCTTGAGCTGGGTCATCAGGAACTCCGGCGGGCTGAGCACCTGCACCTGCAGAGGCAGGTTGTTGGCCGCCAGAACCCGGTAGAGTGGCTGCAGCAGGAGTTCGATGAGCGGCGCGCTGAAGAAGCACACCACGATTCCCAGCGGCAGGGGAGCCGCGATCGCCAGGATGATCCGGCGCCGCAACTCGTCCAGATGATCGCCCAGACTCATCGAGCCGGCGGAGGAAGATGGGGAAGATTCAGCGGCGGCCATACGGGGAAGGAACCTTGCGCTCGAAATGAAGCCGGGCCAGAAGCGGGGCCGGAAGCCGGGAAAAAACGGGCAGGGCGAGAAGAGACCGCCGACCGGCGTGCGGTGCGTGCGGTGGAGGTACCGGCCCACCCTTGCGGCCTACCTTGCGGCCCACCATACGGTTCCGGGGAACTGTCTATCTTCGCCTGCGAAAAGATCAACGTGGTGCAGAATCCCAAAAATGACGCGCGCTTTCCAGACGGACCCGGTCCGCCCCGGGATCAGGGTAGGGCAATGAAGCCCACGCACGAGACGGACGTGGTGCTCGTGGAACGGGCCCGGCAGGGCGATCGACGCGCTCAGCAGGACCTGTGGCGGTCACATCGCCGCTGGGTTGCCGCAATCGTACTGGCCCATCGCCCCCGCGCGGTCGATGTCGAGGATCTCATGCAGGATGTCGCGCTCAAGCTGGTGGACAAGATCGACACGCTCCGCGACGTCGCTTCGTTCCGGCCGTGGCTGAGGCGGATCATTCTCAACGTCTGCCGCGGTGCCGCCCGGCAACTCCGGCCGACGCTTTCGCTCGACGCGCCGCTCCATCCGGCCCGAAACGGCCAGGAGACTTCGGGGGCAGGGGCGGCCGGCATCCAGCCGCCGGCGCGGGATGAGGGGCACGAGGCGGTTCTCGACCGTCGTGACGATGCCCACCACGTTTTCGAGCGGGCACTGAGTCTTCCCCCGGAGTACCGCGAGCCGCTGCTTCTGCGGTGTGTGCAGTCGATGAGTTACCAGCAGATCAGCGAGCTTCTCGAGTTGCCCGTGACCACGATCGAAACGCGTCTGGCCCGCGCCCGGCGGATGCTGCGCGAGGAATTGGACACTGCCGCGAAGAAGGAGGATGCCATGAATGCCCCACCGGCCCGTGCCGCCCCGCCGCGGCGGCCGTCGACCACTCACGACTCCCGCCCGGCGGCGGGAGTGCGATTCCCCGGGCCGTGATCTTTCCCGGCTAACCAACCTCTTCATTCAGCTCCGCACACGCTCCACCATCTCCTCCGTCTGCTCCCGAGAAAAGCGCAACCCGCGCATCATCACGCCCCATCTCCCACGGCGAGACGACGGACCCCATAGGGGCCAGCACCATGAACGAACCGAAACACCCGGATCGCAACCGGACTTCCAGGACCGAACTGTCCCTTGAGGGGGCCCTCGAGGGGGCCTCCGAGCCGATCGCGCTGCGTGATCCGGACCACCTGATCACCCGTCTGGTCGACGGGGAGGCCGATGCGCGCGACGCCGATTCGTTTACCACCCTCGCGGATCGGGAGCCGGGCTACTGGCGCGAATTGGGAATCCGGCAGTGCGACATGGCCCGGCTTCGCGATGGTCTGGATCAGTCGGTCCCGGGACTCGCCCAGCTCGAACTGCCCGCGCCGGCCGGAGTCGAACCGGACCGCCGACCCGCCTCTGCCTCCGGCTCACCCGACTCCGGCCGGGCTTGCGGCCGGAGT
>SLDM01000018.1 GCA_007125255.1 Phycisphaerales bacterium | reverse complement strand
CAGGGCGACCTTCGCCTTGAACTCCGCTGAGAACTGTCGTCGTTTCTTCACCATCTTATTCGACTCCTGTTCGGGATCGAATTCACCTTAACCGCGCGCCCAGTTTTTGGGTAGTAGTACACTCTGCTTACCTGGCGCTCGGCCCGGAAGGCGTGTTTCAGCCCCGAAGCTATGACCTCACCGCTACCTGGGTCGCCGCCGCCGTCGGCGTCAATATCATCTCTGCGATCATCGGCGGCATCGTCTGCGCCCTCATCGATCCCCGGAAATCAACGGTGCTCATCTTTGCCGCCCTAGTCTTCGTCCTGGGCATTGCGGTGGCCTTCCCCACCATCGCCTCCTACGACGCCGAGTCGCCCGAGCGCCCGGAAGGCATCACGATGCGCGAAGCGATGATGGACGGTCGTCAGCCGACGTGGTTCGCCTTCTCAAACCCCTTCGTGGTCGGCATCGGCATCGTTCTCGGGGCATCGTTGGTCACACGAGGCAACCGGCGGAAGAAGTGAACCTTCTTCATCCAGCGCATCGGCGCGATGCCAGCCCCGTCCCGGGATGCCGGCGGCAGACGATTGCTCAGGCGTCTGCGGCGCAGCCCCCCGCGGATGGATGCGGCGAACATGGCCGCCGGCATTCCTGCCTTCATCCTGGGATTGGCTGGGATCAGCCGGGATGGGGGCTGCATCGAGTCCTGATTCTCGATCGCATGATTCGGAAGCATCAGGGGAAGCCGCGCCGCCGCTGCTCGATCCAGCCCCGGAGTCGCTGCAGCGCTGCGAAATTGATCGGCCGAACGGGCATGAGCTACACTGTGACCATGCACTGCCTGTATTGCAACTACCGCTTGACCGAGTTACCCGGCAGTCGCTGCTCCGAGTGCGGCCTCCTCTTCGATCGCAACGACGCGCGCACCTATCGAACCAGACCCCGGCGCCTCTGGCCCGAACCGCTGATCTTCTTCCCGCTGTTCATCGGCGTATGGCTGCTCTTCGCCGCGGCACACACGTATACCGGATACGCTGCGGCTCCGGATATCACGCTTCTTTCACATGCTCTTGGCGGTCTGTTTGATTCGTTCTTCCTCACCGCCGTCATCGCGTTCTTCGTGCTCGTGGGATTCGCGTGGGGCAGTTGGCAGAGCCGTGTGCGGGGCGAGAAGGCAATCGCGAAGGAGACATGAGCACGCTGCTCCAGCGGGAGCAGGCGAAGGCGGCTCGGTGGCCAGCGAATGCCGGACCACGCCCGGGCTCTGTCTGGAGCGGACAGCGGCGGATCATTACCGGAGTTCTTTCAATCTGCACGGTCTCGATCACGATGGTCCGCGGAAGATTCCTTCGACGGCACCGCCGGCGTCGCACGGATCGCCTTCCATGATCAGGCTGATGATCTTCTTCGTCTCATCACGGGAATTGACTCGCGGAAACGCCGCGCTCGGCACGGGCACATCAAGAAACGCACACAGCGGCTCCCAGCCCTGCTCGACGTGATGGATCAGCAGACGTTCCGCGGGGATCTCTCGCCTGACGTTCTCAGTGTGCCGCTCGAAGGCAGCGACCATGTGGTCCCGATCATGCACGCGGCCGTCGTAATGATCCCAGATCGCCCGTTTGCTGAGCGTGCCGAATGGCGAGTTCCTGATGGCATCGGTGAATGCCGGTGACATGATCGTCTCGTGGATGGAATCGAACCAACGCTGCGGATCGCGCAGGGAGAGGACGATCTTCGCCTCGGGATGCAGGTCGGCGAGTTCCCTGTAAAAGAGGCACGCGGGATAGTCAGTCGTGGCCCGACAGCGCGGTGATCACCTACTCGGCCGAGCTCAAGGAGGTGGTTGCCGAACTGTTGCCGCCGGTCCTCGTGACGCGTGAAAAGCATGTGGCCCAACGGTGGAGTGATTTTCACTCGCACTGCCAGCGTCTTGGCATCCCCCGGCCGCGAACCGTGATGGACAGCACGCTCACGGAACGGCTCGGTGCTCTCGACCGGCCGGAGTTCGGCCTGGAACCGGAACCGATTCTCGGCAGCGGAGATTCCCGCGGGTTGATGCAATGGCTGTGGCCGCTGGGTTTCATCGTGGTTGGCCTCGTCGTGATCGCTTTCGGCGAGGTGTGGCCGGCATTGGCGATGTTCGCCGCTGCAGGCTTGTGGATCGTCATAACCATTCCCGCGGCCCGTGACCGGTTCCGCATTTTCAGGTGGGATGATGGCAACATGGTCGCCGGCATGGGCTCACTGCGCGATGAGCGGAGTCGCGTGTGGACGACGGACAATGCGCTGATGATCGTTCAGACGAACGACTCCTCAGCAGGCGGGCTGTTCGTATGATTCGTGGGCGAATCGGGTGAAATGCAGCTCACGTTCAGTGACGAGAGTGACCCCGACTTTCTCAAACTCTGGCAACGGTGGAACCATCCCTCCCCGCGGCCGGAACTGGTGGAGCAGTGAACTGTTCGTGTCATCTCCACACCGGGACCGAACCGCGATCCACGGTATCCTCATGCCATGACGGAGACTCCCTCTGCACCGCCGATCGTGCACACGCCGCTGCCGTGGTACGCAGATCTGCATCAGGTGACTCTCGTCTGCGCTCTGATCGGTCTCGTTGTCGGCAACTCGGTATTTTTCGTACTTGTGCCGAACATCTCATGGGTGTTCAGCATGGCGTTCGGGATGCTCATCTTCATGATTTTCACCGCATCGGGCCCGCTCTATCATCGGTTGCGCTGGCGCCGCACCTATCGGCGTCAGGAAGCCGACGATCCGATCGACAGCACGGTGATCACCCGCTCGGCCGAGCTCAAGGAGGTGGTTGCCGATCTGTTGCCGCCGGTCCTCGTGACACGTGAGAAGCATGTGGCCCAACGGTGGCATGATTTTCAATCGAACTGCCAGCGTCTGGGCATCCCCCGGCCGCGAACCGTGCTGGACAGCACGCTCGCGGAACGGCTCGGAGCGCTCGACCGGCCGGATATCGGCATGGAGCCGGAACCGATTCTCGGCAGCGGGGATCCCCGGGGAGTGTTGCAATGGATCTCACCGGGATTCGTCCTGATTGGTGTGGCATTGATGATGTACCGCGAGGTATGGCATGCCATGTCCATGTTCGTTGCGGCAGGTCTGTGGAGTTTCACGTCTCGTCCCGCCGTGCGGGATCGCCTTCGAATCTTCAGGTGGGATGATGGCAGCATGGTCGCCGGCATGGGATCGCTGCGCGATGCGCGGAATCGCGTGTGGACGACGGACAATGCGCTGATGATCGTTCAGACGAAAGACTCCGCCGGTGGACTGTTCGTTCGATTCGTGGGCGATCCGGGTGAGGCTCAGCTCTCGTTCAACCATGAGAGCGACCCCGACTTTCTCAAGCTCTGGCAGCGATGGAACCACCCGACCCCCCGGCCGGAACTGGTGGAGCAGTGAGCCGCGCCGGGGCAGACCTCCGCCTGCGACCGGTTCAGATCAAGGTGCCGACGACGCAGATGGCCTCGCTCCCACCGACTACACTGGTAGTGGAGCGCCATGACAGAAGACGAATCGAACATTTCTCGGCGTGAGCTCCTGCGCGGCCGGTTCCTTGGCGGTTTTCTCCAGCGCGCGGGGGATGCCGTGGCCGATCGTCTCGCCCCGCTTTCGCCGCGCGAGAAGGAAGAGCCCGCCGCGCCGATGCCGGCACATGAGTCGCCGCGCTACCGGCAATCGTTCCCCGTCCTCCGGCCGCCCGGCGCGATCGAGGAGGAGGCGTTCCTGGATGGCTGCACGAAGTGCAATGCGTGTGTGGAAGCGTGCCCCCATGATGCGATCACCCACGCCCCGCAGCGCTTTCGCCGGGCGGCCGGCACGCCGATGATCGATCCGATCCAATCGCCCTGCCGCATGTGTGAGGACTTTCCGTGTGTCGCCGCGTGTGAACCGAACGTCCTGCGCATGGCGCAGCCGAAGACGATGGGCATCGCGCGGATCGACATCTACACCTGCCTCGCCCACACGGGCAGCTTCTGCACCGTCTGTTCGGAACACTGCCCGATAGAGGGCGCGATCGAGGTCACCAACGGCCGGCCGCGCATCATCGAAGAAACCTGTACCGGCTGCGGCGTCTGCCACCACGTCTGCCCCGCCCCGGCGAACGCGATTCTGCTGATGCCGCTCGAGTCGCGTCCCCTGCCGATGGATCTGGTGAAACATGAACCCCATCCGGATCGGACGGATGAGAACGACGAGGAGGTAGAACCGTGAGCAGTGAATCGAACGAGCCGCTGCCGGAGATGAGCGATGCGGTCCTGAGCGATGATGAGGTCGCCGCCCTGATGCGTGACCTGCGGGCCCTGACCACGATCGATGAGATCATCGTCAAGGCCGGCCCCGGCCGGGCGGATGACGCGCCGCAGTGGTCGCTGGACGATTCGGCCCAGATGCTCTTCGAGCGCACGGTGCGGGGGGTGCAGATTCGCTACCGGTACGATGAATCCCTGTGGATGGACACCTTGATGCCGGTCGCGGAAGGCATTCGCCTGGTGCGCGTGCGCCACGAT
>SLDM01000217.1 GCA_007125255.1 Phycisphaerales bacterium | reverse complement strand
GGGCGTGATCGCGGAGCTCCTGGTGGACATTGCCGCGCTGCGCCTGCTCGTTCCGCGAGATGATCGGGCGCGGATGCAGGAGAGCGGCGCGCGGCTGCGCGATCTCGTGTGGGAGCGCGAGCAGCGCTGCGCGGGTGAGCTGCTCGAGCTGCACCGGTTTCATCCCGATGATTGCGCGGCCGACGCCCTGCCGATCGAGGATGGCCGCTGGAAGTTCGATCCGTTTGATCCGGAGGTTCTGCAGCAGTTCGGCATTCGAGCCGGCTCCGGCGCCGCGGCCGGGGCGATGGCGGGTCTGGCGATCGATCTCGCGGTGGGCGGGATGTCTCTCGGAGCCGCGGCCGCAACCGGCGCGGCGATCGGCGCGGTCCTCGGCGGCGGACAATCCCACGCCCGGCGCCTCTACCACCGGGTGCGCGGTCTGGCGGAGCTGCGCGTCGATGACGGCCCGATCCTCCTGCTCGCCGCACGGCAGATCGACCTGGTCCGGGCCCTCCTCCGGCGCGGCCACGCCAGTCAGGATCGCATCGCGCTCGAATCGCCGGAGATCAAGGCCCGCGGGCTGCCCCGACCGCTTCGCCGGGCCCGCATGCAGTCCGGCTGGTGCACCATCGATCCCGAAGCGGGCGTGGGACGTGAACCAGCGCGCTCGTTGCCCGTCACCTCATCGCGCGGCCGGGACGCGGCCGTGGCGGAGACTGCCGACCTGATCGAACCGCAACTGCCCCGCTCCCGCGCGGAGGCGATCGTGCTGGACGATCAGGGCGACCCACCGCAGCGCGGGCCCGGGACCGCCCCGTCCGGGCGGCCGAAGCCCGGGCGATCATGACTCGTGGGGCCGGTCATCGATCGGCGGGCCAGTCATGACCCGTCGGGAGGATAACCGGGCGCCCGCCCTGCCGTGGTAGCGCTCCCGCTCCTTTTCTGCCGCCACCGTGCAGGCACACTGGAAAGAGCACTCTGCAGCCACTTTTCAAGCCTTCTGCAGGCTCTCCGCAGTCACTCTGAAGGCACGCTGAAGTCACACTGCCGCCACTCCTGTCCCGCCGGGCGGGTGTCTGCTATACTCCGCCGACCTCGGGCGATTAGCTCAGCTGGCTAGAGCGCACGGATCACACCCGTGAGGTCACTGGTTCGAGTCCAGTATCGCCCACTTACGTAAACCCTTCTGAACACGGGACTTCCGTGTACCGGCCAGCGTTGGCCGTGCGGCTCAAAGCCATTCCCAAAACGGTACATACCGTTTTGGCAACGGTACAGAGGAGCCACACATGCCGCGACTGACAACTCGAAATCCCAAGTATCGCCGCCATCGGGCCTCCGGGCAGGCGGTCGTGATGCTCAATGGCCGAGATATCTACCTCGGCGAATACGGATCACCGGAGAGTAAGGCCGAGTACAACCGCCTTGTTGCTGAATGGCAGTTGCATGGTCGGCAATCGGTTTCAAGAAGTCCTGGGACCGCGACGACCATCGACCAGGTGATCGTTGCCTACACAGAACATGCCGATGGCTTCTACAGGAAGGGCGACGGTCGGCAGACGAGCGAGTTCAACACGCTGCTCAACGCACTCAGACCACTCCATTCGCTCTACGGCCATTCTGTCGCCGACGATTTCGGGCCACTTGGCCTGAAGGCAGTGCGGCAGAAAATGATCGATGTGGACTGGTGTCGGAAGCACATCAATAAGCAGTGCTCGCGCATCAAACAGATGTTCAAATGGGCCGCGGAAAACGAACTTGTCTCAGCCGAGGTATACCATCGGTTGCAAACCGTCAGCGGGTTTCGGAAGGGCCGCTCGGCAGCACGTGAATCGTCGCCAATTCTGCCAGCCCCGGAAGAGCAAATTGACGAGGTTCTCAAGCATGTATCTGATCCTATCGCGGCGATCATCCAGATTCAGAGATTCACAGGCATGCGCCCGGATGAGGCTGTTTCAATGCGACTGTGCGACATCGATCGATCCTCCAAGGTATGGGTTTACACACCAGCATCGCACAAGACTGAGCATCATGGTCGTCAAAGACGAATCTTTATCGGCCCGAGGGCCCAGCGGATTCTCATGCCCTACCTCCGTAGCAACCCAACGGCATACCTGTTTCGTCCCGATGATGCGGAGACCGTGCGCCGGCAGGAGAGGAATCGCAGGCGAAAAACGCCGCTCTCCTGTGGCAACCGTCCCGGTACGAACCGTAAGAAGTTGCCGCAGCGGTCACCCGGCCAGCGATACACGACGGACTCCTACCGCCGGGCCATCACCCGCGCCTGTCAGCAGGCATTCCCCCCGCCCGAACACCTGGCCCGGATCAAAGTGTCCGGCAAAAAGGGCCAGCGATGGGAAACAGACGCCGAATGGAAAACTCGCCTCGGCGATAAGCAGTGGCAGGAACTCAAAGCGTGGCAAAAGGCCCACCACTGGCATCCCAACCAGCTTCGGCACAACGCCGCCACGTATCTGCGCAAGGAGTTCGGTATCGAGGCGGCCCGCGTCGTGCTCGGCCACAGTTCAGCGGCCGTGACCGAGGTCTACGCCGAGATGGATTTCGAAAAGGCCAAGGCCATCATGGGCAAAGTCGGCTGAGAAAGAGAACCTCAGCTGGCTCTGCGGAGTGCGACAAGTATGAGCAGTGAACGAGAGATCTACCTGGTCGTCTCTCGGCGGCGATGCTGCTCGATTTCGATCTTGAGGAAGACGCGACGCAGCAGGTGCCAGCTCCGAGCAGGTCGTCGCGGCCCAGACCGTTCGTTTCCTGATATTCGTTGCGTTGGTCGAGTCTGCGTGCTTATGTTTTATAGCACACTTCCTTTCTGGCGAGACCACAGCACAATCCAGTTGCCAGCGCTAGGGGCGATCGGGCAGGGTGTATGACGTAGCGGCTCGGAAGTCACTAGACAGGCCGGAGTAGGTGCGGTGACCGCTCGCCAACGCGCAACTCCCAGAGCCGAAGCTCGACGCGACCCACGATGATGAACAGCAGAAAGTCTTGCTCGAAGGTCGACTTGGTGAGGACGCGCTGCCAGTTGCGGAGATCGATGCAAGAGGGCGTCGGGCGGTCCTCGGGGTGTGTATGCCACTCTCCGAGATAGTTGCACGTCGCCGAGGACTGTTCCCAGTATGTGCGGATCGCCGCATTGGCCGGGCGCCGCGATCGGAAGAAGCGCACCCGCGTGGCCCGATCGACGGGGGAGGGCGGCGTAGCGTGGTCGACGATGACGTCTTCGGCGTCCGTGATCAAGCGGCCGAGCAAGACGCCGCCGGCCTCTGGGGCCTGCCGGTCAGTCTGGGCGTGAGACCACATGAGCGACATTGTCTCGTGCGTAATGCTCACCACACCGCCTACGGGGCGATCAAAGAGACGCTTACCGTCCACCGCACACCTCGCACTCTTGGCGGCCATAGGCACCCTCAACGACCCTCCCGTGCGCGAGCACCTGTGCACCTCGCACACTTAGATCGTGGCCCGCAGCCCGGAAAGCGTGGGGATTGCCAAGCCATGACACGAGCCTCGGGTTAGCCGTTTCATCCTGCAACACTTCGACCGCGAGGCGGGCGACTTCGACCGCTCCCTGGGCGGCGTCAATGAAGCCAAAGGGTGTAAAGGTGCCACTGCAGCCTTCGATAGTGCGGAGGAAATCCTGGCCGCGTCGCACCAGGCTTGCGAGGTTGTAGAGGCCGAGTTCGTCGCGGTCGAAGACACAGCCGTAACACATGGCTTCGCCGGTGAGGAGAGCGTGGCCACCAACTCCCATCGGTTCTAGCCATGCATGGATTCGCCTCACGGAGTGATCGAAAAAGGTGTTGAGCCGAAGTTCCAGTGCCTCTTCCCCCGTCGACAAGACGATGAGCGAATGCTCGGCGAGCATGTGCTGTTGCTCTGCGACAAGCGTCTCAACGTCCCGGTCCGTAGCCCTAACCGTGAGGTGCGGGAAGCGGGCAAGAAGATGGACACGGAGAGCGTGTGCTTTGTGCTCGCCGACGGACGACATCCCGAGCGCGTGACGGTGGATGTTGTCGGCGGACAACAGTTCTTTGTCGATGAGCGTGAGATGACCGACCCCGCTGGCCGCGAGGTTTACGGCGACTTGTGAGCCCAGTGATCCACAGCCAATGATAGCGACCGAGGAGTCCTTCAGTTTTAGATCACCTCCAACTCGGGCGACGACATGCTCGAGGTCGGCCCTGAGCGGCTCGATGCGAATCGCCAGCTGTTTCTTGGACCGTGCCACCTCAAGGGCTCTCGGCATCTTCCCAAGCCGAAATCCTTTGTGGAGTCGCGTCGCGGCTCTTCCTTCGGCCCGCTTTAGTTCGGCAGCGAGGAGAACCCGGGTCGCCCCGCGAATCCCCGGCGCGGAGAGAAGCAGAAAAGCAGGCAGGCCGACTTCGTTGAGCCATGTCTTGAACGCCTCTCGGTCACCGTTCTGGGCGAAGCAGTTGAGGATGGCGAAGAGGTCGGCGTGGGTGGATATCGAACCGAACGATGGCGCATCCGGAAGTTTGTTAAGGGGAACGAGGAATGCGTTTTT
>SLDM01000206.1 GCA_007125255.1 Phycisphaerales bacterium | reverse complement strand
TTCAACCTGAGGCGGTGGCGGCCGGCCTTCCCGACATCGCCATCGATGCGCTCGTCGGTCGCCTGCTGCTGATACTCACCGGCATGACCCCCGGCCGGCTCGCCATCGAAGTCGGAACCCTCGGCGGCTATTCGGGCATCTGGATCGCCCGCGGGCTTGCTCCGGAGGGACGCCTGATCACGCTCGAGATTTCCGGCCTGCATGCGGATTTCGCGCAGCGGCAGTTCGAGGCGGCCGGGGTCGGTCAGCGCGTGGAGATTCGGCGTGGAGATGCGATCGCGACGCTGGAAGAGTTGCGGCGGGAACTCAGTCCGGGATCCGTCGACCTGGTGTTTCTGGACGCCGACAAGGAGCAGTATCCGGCGTACTGGAGGCAGTTGCGGCCGCTGATCGCGGTCGGCGGACTGCTGGTCATGGATAACGCGCTTGGCTCGGGGGAATGGTGGATCGACCAGCCGCACAGTCCTTCGGCGAAGGCGGCGGATCAGACGAATCGGCTGGTGGCCGGTGACCCGGATTTCGAGGCGGTGGCCCTGCCCCTGCGGCAGGGCGTCCTGGTGGCGCGGCGCACCAACTCGAATCCGGCCGGCGGGGCCGCCATCGACTGAGGTCGGCGCCGCTGACTGCGCAACCAGCCGGGACGCGCCCCGGTGCCGCGGCCCCGATACGGTAAACTCTCCGGCATGATGTCTGAGACGCCAACACGCCTGCTCATTCGCGGCGGCCGTTTGCTCGACCCCGCCCATGAGATCGACCAGACCGGCGATCTGCTCATCGAGAACGATCGCATCGTCGGCATCGAGACCGATCCGGGGCGGCTGCGACCGGAAGAGGCGGATCGGGTCATCGACGGCGAAGGACTTCTCGTCACGCCCGGCCTGATCGACATCCACGTGCACCTTCGCGAGCCGGGCCCGCAGCACGAAGAGACGATCGCGACGGGCACCGAGGCCGCCGGGGCGGGCGGGTTCACGACGGTCTGCTGTATGCCGAATACCTCGCCCGCGCTCGACTCACCGGAGCAGATCGAGTTCGTGCGGACTCGTGCGGCGGAAGCCGGTCATTGCCGGGTCTTCACGGTGGCATGCGCCACCCGGGAACGCAAGGGGCGCGAGCTGACGGACGTGGCGGCGCTGGCCCGCGCGGGCGCGGTCGGAATCTCCGATGACGGTGATGTCGTTGCCGATGCATCCCTCATGGCGGAGGCGCTTCGGGCCGCCCGGGCCAACGACCTCTGTTTCATGCAGCACTGTCAGGATCCGGATCAGACGATGGGTGCTTCCATGAATGCCGGTCCGGTGTGCGAGCGGCTCGGACTGATCGGGTGGCCAAAGGCCGCGGAAGAGTGCATCGTCGAGCGGGACATCGAACTCAATCGGGCGATCGGCGCCCGCTACCACGCTCAGCATCTCTCGAGCGGCGCGTCCGCGCAGCTGATCCGTCGCGCGCGGGCCGCCGGCGTCGTGGTTACCGGTGAGGTCAGCCCTCATCACCTCCTGCTGACGGACGAAGCGTGCGAAGAAATGGGCCCGATGGCCAAGATGAATCCGCCATTGCGGACCCGGGAGGATATCGCCCAGCTCAAGGAAGCGGTCGCCGACGGAACGATCACGATCCTGGCGACCGACCATGCGCCGCACCCGCTGGCCTCCAAGCAGCGGCCCTTTGCCGAGGCGTCGTTCGGGATCGTCGGTGTGGAGTGCGCGCTCGCCCTGTACGTGCGGGCGTTGATCGAGGACGGCGTCATCGACTGGCCTCGGCTGCTGGCCATGATGACGATCGAGCCGGCCCGGCTGGTCGGTCTCGACCGGAAGGGGTTCGGCCAGTTTCGGATCGGCGGCCCGGCGGATGTGACGCTGATCGACCCGGACGAGAGCTGGACGATCGACATGAACGCCTTCCGCACGACCGGCCGCAACTGTCCCTTTCATGGCTGGGACGTCACCGGCCGCGCCGTGGGCACCATCGTCGGGGGCCGGATCCGGTTCGACCGGATGCAGCAGCGCGTGACCGGCTGAACGATTCGCCGCCCGTTGAATCGCGGAGCGGGATGGAACGAAGTACACGAGAGATGCGCTTTCTCCTTACCCTGGATTTCGTCACTGTGGATCTCCTCACCATGGATCTCGACCGGCATGGCGGTGCTTTCGCTGCGTCCCCGCGGACCATCCGGCCATGAAACCCACGTCTGTGACTCGCCGATCCGCCGCGACGCCCTCCGGACCGTCCGCGGGCTGGATGAAGCTGACGCTCGTTCTGGCCGGCATCTACAATCTGCTCTGGGGCGGCTGGGTGGTCCTGTGGCCTCACGCGGCCTTCTCGCTGATCGAGCTTGATCCGCCGCGCTATCCGGAGATCTGGCAGTGCGTCGGGATGGTGGTGGGAGTGTACGGAATCGGGTATCTCCTCGCGGCGCGGGATCCCTGCCGACACTGGCCGATCGTCCTGGTAGGGCTGCTCGGCAAGATCTTCGGACCGATCGGGTTCCTCCAGGCCGCGGTGACCGGCACGCTTCCCTGGATCGCTGGGTTGACGATCCTGACCAACGATTTTCTCTGGTGGGTCCCGTTTACCATGATTCTGTGGCGGGCCTACTACCACCATCATCATCAGCAGCAGCAGCCAGGAAACGCATCGTGATGACGAGGACCACTTCACCTTCCACAAGCACATCTTCTACATCGCTTGAGAACACCGAAAGGGATGCACTGGCCGGCGCGATGCGCGACGCCGTGACCAACGGAGGGAAATCTCTGCGGGAGCTGACGGACGCGCGGCCGCAGCTGGTGGTCTTTCTGCGTCACGCCGGGTGCCCGTTCTGCCGCGAGGCGGCATCGGATCTCTCGGCCCGGCGCAAAACAATCGAAGCGCGGGGGGTCGGGCTCGTCCTGGTCCACCAGAACACCGAACCGGAAGCGAAGGAGTTCTTTGCGATGTACGGCCTGGAGGATGTGCCCCGGATCAGCGATCCGGAAAGAGCGTTGTACCGGGCGTTCGATCTGAAGCGGGGCTCTCTCTGGCAGATCGTCGGGCCGAAGGTCTGGTGGCGGTCGATCGTCGCACTGGTGGGGGGGCATCGCGCCGGCCGGGTCGCGGGCGATGCGTTTCAGATGCCGGGAGCGTTTCTCATCGATTCCGGCGTGATCGTCTCGGCCCACCGTCACCGGTCGCAGGCGGATCGACCGGATTACGACGAGCTGGCCACCTGTCCGCGCCGATGAGGCGCGGGCCGGGAGCCGTCAGCCGAGGGGACGAATGTCGATCGACCAGTCCCGGGGATCGGGTTCATCGATACTGAGCTTCGCCGTCTGCGTGTCGGTCAGTTCGGGATTGCGCTGGAGGTTGCCGAGCCGGACCGTCTTGCGGTCGTCATTGATTTCGATGACATTGATCCCGACCGGCAGGTTGGTCTTGCGATCGTAGTAGAGTTCGATTCTTCGGTACTCCTTCGCCTCCGGAGTGCCCTCGCGCGGCACGAGACGCAGACCGTCGACGTTCTCGAGACCGCGCAGCAGGGGAAGCTCATCGCCGGGCGGATCGATCAGGGAGACTTCGAATCGCTTCAGGACTTCGTCCTTCGGCTGTCCGATCGGAAGCGGCACCGGTCCCTCTCCCAGCTTGAGCGGGTCCAACTGCCGGCCCGGGGGAACGAGCTCGCGCTTGATGAACTGCTTCGCTTCGTGATCGATCTCCGCGAGCCATCGATCGCGAAAGACGTAGTGGCGGAGCCGCGTCTGGCGGCGCTGGTTGATGGTGAGCGATTCAAACAGGATGGCGAAGTTCTTGGCGTCGGTGTCCGGATCGATCTGGTAGATGATTTCGCCCTGGCGGATCTCGCGGCGCTCGAGAAAGTCGTCCCAGTTTTCGTAGATGATCTCCGCGGTGAAGGTGTGCAGATCGCCGGCGGCCTCTTCGAGACGCTCCAGCAGTTCTTCGGCGGTTTCGGCCCCTTCCGCGTTACCCTCTCCATCGCGGTTCGCGTCCTCTGTGTCCGCCTGCTCTGCCCGCTCAGCTGGACCGGCCTCGGAAGGTCCGGAGAATTGCGGTTCGGCGGGCGGCGATACCGGACCCGGCAGGACGCGGCTCTCTTCGGAGGGGCCGGATCCGGCAAGTCCAATAAGGACCGACCAGGAGAGCATCATCGACGCAAGGTTCATCATCAACATACGGCGCTACCTCCATCTCTTCCGTGATCGACCCGAGTCGCGGCCGGCTTATTCCGTCCCGGGCGAAAGGAGACCGGCCCGCGCCCGGGGAGATGATCGGCCGGGCCGCGAAAGAGCCAGTCAATCGTCGATCGGCTTGATGCCGCGCAGTTCCAGCGGCTCGACCGGGCGGTCCTGGCCGTCGGTCTCCGCGCTGCCGAGCTTCTCCACGATGTCCATGCCTTCGATGACCTGGCCGAATCCGGTGTACTGCAAAAGTATGGCGTGGAACTCATCGGAGCGACTCAGGAAGCCATACGCAAGGCTGAGAGCCGGGAAGAATTCCGCCAAGCCATGCAGAACATCGGTCTGAAGGTACCC
>SLDM01000173.1 GCA_007125255.1 Phycisphaerales bacterium | reverse complement strand
GGGATGTCTCTTCCGAGAAAATCGGCTCCCGGGTCGCCGATCGTGAAACGAAGTGGTTCTGCCGCACCTGCGGTCTTCCGGATCTCGCCATGCTCCCTCCCGGCCACGGGTTGGACTCAAGGTAGCGCCGGTCTGGACCGACCTTAGAGTGACCTGGTTCGCCGTTTCGCCCAATTGATCTGAGGATTGTATTGCTCTCACCCCGGTCCGCGGCTAGCATTCCGATAACGGAGCGGGTGGGTTGATTTCGGATCCCTGCATCCGATGTATCGGCCCGATCGGATAAGGACAATGTGGGTGGAACATGTCTCTGCCGCGCGAAGGATCGCGTGGCGTCCCGGCTGCTGTTCACGTCCGACTGAAGGATCAGCATGGCACAATCAGCCCTGCAATCTGATTTGCAACTGTACCTGAAGCAGATCAACGAAGTGCCGCTTCTCACCGCCGCCGAAGAGCGCGAGCTGGGGTGGCGGATCATCAACGACAACTGCCACCAGGCCAAGGAACGGATGGTGCGGGCGAACCTCCGCCTGGTGGTCTCGATCAGCAAGAACTACGTGCATCGCGGCCTCTCCCTCTCCGACCTGATCGAGGAGGGGAATATCGGCCTGATCCGCGCGGTGGAAGGGTTTGATCCCGCGCAGGGCACGCGTTTCTCCACCTACGCCTCGTGGTGGATCAAGCAGGCCATCAAGCGAACGCTCATCAACGCGGTGCAGCCGATCCACATTCCGGCCTACATGGTCGAGCTGATCGCCCGGTGGAAGGAAACCATCCGTCGACTCGAGGATGAACTCGGTCGCCAGCCGACGATGCCGGAATTGGCCCGGGCGATGGAAGTGCCGATCAAGAAGCTGCACATCATCCGCCGCGCGATGAAGGCGATGCATTCACGATCGCAGGCCCCGCTGACGGCGGACGGCGAGGTCGCGGACTTTGCCGACCTCTTCGAGGACTCGCGCTACCGGTCGCCGGAAGAATCAATCTCCCGCAGCGAAGAGTTCCAGGTCATCCTCAAACTGCTGGATGCCATTGATGAACGTGACGCCCGCGTGCTCAAGCTCCGCTTCGGCCTGGAGGGTCAGGAGCCGCTGACGCTCAAGCAGATCGGCCGCGAGGTCGGCCTGACCCGGGAACGCGTCAGGCAGATCGAGGTCGATGCCCTGCGCAAACTGCAGATGCAGCTTCAGGACGATCGCCCCAGCCGCTTCTACCGCAACTGCGACGAGGCGGAGCCGGAGGGAAAGGCGATTCCCGGCCGCGGCCGGAAGGAGCGCGTCTCCCGTCGCAGCCGTGCCGATGCCGGCTGAGCGGCGGTCGCTGCCCCGAATCATGAACGGCCACTTCCGAAGGGCCGCCTCCGAACAGGTGGCTCCGGAGGAAGAGGGGGGGAATAATATCCGGTGAACTTTCTCTCCCCCACGGCGGCGCTGGGTGCGGCAGCGATCTTTCTGCCGCTGCTGCTGGCTCTCTACATCCTTCGTCTGCGCCGGCGCTACCTGCGCATGGCCAGCACGCTGCTCTGGCAGCACACCGTTGAAGATCTCGAAGTGAACGCGCCGTTCCGCCGGCTGCGCTGGTCGACGCTGCTCGCCATCCACCTGCTGCTGCTCTCACTCCTGCTGCTGGCGATGGCGCGTCCTTCCACCGAAGGCGATCAGGCCGGCGCGACCCGCGTGCTCCTGCTGATTGACCAGAGCGCTTCGATGAGTGCGGCGACCGATACCGGGCGTTCCCGGCTGGAGCTCGCGAAGGAGACCGCCGTGGAGATGGTCGACCGGCTGGCCCGGGGGGCCCGCGGGCACGAGTTCATGATCATCGCCTTCGGCCGCTCGCCGGAGGTCGTCTCTCCGCTGAGTTCCGATCGGCGCGTCCTGCGTGATGCGATTGACTCGATTTCGCAGACGCACGAGACAGCGGACATTCAAGCCGCGCTCCGGCTCGCCGCCGCTTACGCGGGAGACAGTGAACAGCCCGGCGCCCAGGAAGGCGAGGTCATTCTGATCTCCGACGGGCAGTTCGCTCCGGCCGATGATCGGGCGGGATTCTCCCTCCGCGCCGGACGCTTTCGCTTTCACCGGATCGGTCCCGACCCGGGTGAGCCGATTGCGAATGTCGGCATCACCTCCTTCAGCGCCCGCCGCGACTACGAAGATCCGACCCGCGTCTATGCATTCACCCGGCTGATCAATACCCAAAGCGACGAGGTCAGTGCGGTCCTCACGCTGCGCGTCGACGGCCGCGCGGTCGAGATCGAAGAGGTCACGATTCCCGGTGCCGAGCCGGCAGACGAAACCGGCCCGCGGACCAATCCCGGCGAGCTGACCTTGAGTTTCGAGCTGGAACTTCCGGGCGGGGCTCTGCTTGAGCTCTCCCACAACGTCGGCGACGTCGTGGAGGTGGACAACCATGCGCGACTGATCATGCCCGAGCCGAATCCGCCCCGGATCGGTCTGGTGTACGGTGGCGCCGAGGCCGATCCGTTTCTCCGGCGGCTTCTGGAAGATCTCGACCCCCAATCGATCGAGCTGGTGAGCGATGAAGCCTACTCCGAACTCGACCAGAGCGCACTCGATGCGGGCGAGTTTTTCGATCTGGTCGTCTTCGACCGCGTGGATTCACACCGGTTGCCCGGCGTTCCGTCGCTCACCTTCGGCGGCGTGCCGCGCGGCGTCGACGCCGCCGCGCCCCCGGATGAACGGGGCCGGCGCGTGCAAAGCTGGGATCGGCAGCACCCGCTCATGCGGCATGTCGATCTGGATTCGGTCGTCTACCGCGACTTTGGCGCGTACCGGCTTCCCGAAGGAGGGGAATCGCTGGCCGAGGGACCGGACGGAACGGTGCTCGGCACAATCCGCACCCGGGGGACGCGCCACGTCCTGGTCGGCTTTCCCCTGACGCTGGACCAGACGAACTGGTCGCATCAGGTCAGCATCGTCGTCTTCCTGCAGAATCTGCAGGATGTTCTGCTCGCGGGCCGCTCCGGCCAGACGGGCATCCTCCATCAGCCGGGCGAGGCGATTCAGGTGCGGGCCGCGCCGACCACATCGGAACTGCGCGTGCGGTCTGCGGGTGAAACGACGACCCTCCGCGCCGAACCCGGCCAGCAGCGCACCCTCCCGACGCCGCGGCGGGAGGGGATCATCGAGGTCACCGGCGCAGTGCGGTCACAGGAGCAGATCGCGGTGACGCTCCTGAGCGACGTCGAATCGGACCTCCGTCCCCGCCGGGAGCTGATCGTGAACGCCGAGTCGGTTGTCGCCGAGACCGGTGGCGGCGCCGCGCCGCGCGAGCTCTGGCCGTGGCTCATTCTCGCCGCCCTGGTGCTGCTGACAGTCGAGTGGGTCGTGTATTGTCGGAAACTGGGGAGCTAAAGAAAGGCACGAGGGCACGAAGGCACGGAGGCACGAAGGGAGGATCAAGGCATCGAGGCAGCGAGGGGTTGAGTGACGGAGTGACGAAGTGATGGCGAATGTGTCGTCCCCGCGAAAGCGGGGACCCGGGGGGCGCGAAGGGTGCGTTCTGCGTTCGGGACGTTTTCGGCGCGCGGGGCGTTCGCGGCGCGCGCCCCGGCTTCCCGCCTCCGCGGGAATGGCGGCATCAGGACCCTCTCGGACGCCACCCACCCCTTCGTCACTCCGTCACCTCCCCTTCGTGCCTCCGTGCCGCCGTGCCGCCGTGCCTCCCATTCCATTGCTCTTTTGGTCAAAACGCGTACGCTATGGCCGCGGCCTTGATCGGGACCGTTCCGAAGGCCGCCCATTCTCCCGGCAGCCCCCATCGGCCCGAGAAGCGAATCGGGCCAAGGAGTGAGACACGTGAGTCGAAAGCATGCGCTCGTTTCCACCGTGCTGATCCCGTCGCTTCTGCTGGTCTCCGCCGCCACCGCTCAGTCGGAGCGGCCGGAAAATGAGCAGTGGGTCGATCAGGAGCCGGACTTTGAACTCCAGTTCACGGCCGGCGCCCGGTTTGAGCACCAGTTCAAATCCGAGATCGATGATGGCGGAAGCATGACCGTCTCGCGGTTCAACGCCGGCCTGGGCGTCGGTGCTCCGATCACCGAGAATCTGAGCATCAACGGCGTGTTTCGGTACGAGTACGACCACTACCGCTTCCGCGGCTCCTCCGGTGCGTTCGGCGGCGACCAGCCCTGGAGAAACGTGCACACCGTTTCCTTCGGGGCCGTCCTCAATGCGGATATGACCAGCGACTGGCGCATCTTCGGCGGTCCGATCTTCCAGTTCTCCGGCGAGTCCGGTGCCCGCGCAACCGACAGCTTCGTCGGCGGCGGCATCATCGGAACCAGCTACGACATCAGCGATGATCTCACGATCGGCGGGGGCGTTGGAATCGTCAGCCAGATCGAGGACAGTGTGCGCGTTTTCCCCGTCATCGTCCTCAACTGGCAGATCACCGAAGAGCTGCGCCTCAGCAGCCAGTCCGCGCGTTCCGCATCGGACTTCGGCGGCCTGGAACTGATCTACCAGTTTCATCAGCAGTGGGAAGTCGCCTTCGGCGGGGCGTACCGCTTCC
>SLDM01000071.1 GCA_007125255.1 Phycisphaerales bacterium | reverse complement strand
CCACGTCCGGGCCACGTCCGGGCCACGTCCGGGCGATCGTTGCCCGGGCTCAACGGTGCTCAACAGGTCAGTCCGCCGTCCACCACCAGAACCTGGCCCGTCACGTACGCGGCCCCCTCGGAGGCGAGAAAAGACGCCGCCGCGGCAATCTCTTCCGGCCGTCCCATCCGGCGGGCGGGCAGACTCTTAACCGCCTCGTCCTTCATGGACTGCGGCAGGGCGTCGGTCATGTCGGTTTCGATGAATCCGGGGGCGATCACGTTCGCGGTCACGCCCTTGGAGCCCAGTTCCTTGGCGAGCGTCTTGGTCAGTCCGGTCAGGCCCGCCTTCGCCGCGGCGTAGTTCGCCTGCCCGCTGTTCCCGACCACCCCGGTGACCGAGCCGATATTGACGATCCGGCCGTACTTGCCGCGCATCATCGGCCGCGCCGCCGCCCGGCAGGCGACAAACGCCGAACGGAGGTTGACCCGGATCACGTCGTCGAAGTCCTCGTCGCTCATCCGCATGATGAGCCCGTCGCGCGTGATGCCGGCATTGTTGACCAGAATGTCCAGCCGCCCGAGGGTCGAGGCGACTTCTTCGATGACCCCCGCGAGCGCCTCGCCATCACCGACATCGCAGACGCGAACCTCCGCCCCGCCCCCCGCCTCGGTGATCGCATCGCGGACGCTCTCCAGCGATGAGGCGGTCCGGCTGAGAAGCACGACCCGATGGCCGTCCCGCCCGAACTGTTCGGCAATGGCCCGGCCGATTCCCCGGCTCGCACCGGTCACGATCGCAATTCGCCTCTCGATGGTCTATCTCCTTGCACAAAGAAGCCGCGTTCGGCCCGATGCCGAATGGGCGGGCGTTCCGTCAACACTCCCAGACAACATCGGCCTGCGCGAACGCAAGCCGATGGTTCAGTTCGATGGAATTGTAACCGGCGTGACCGGACTGCCAAGCCGAACCGGACGGGGTGGAGGTTATCCGGGTGAGGATGGCGAGGTCGGCGAGGTTGGCGAACCGGGTGAGCTCGGCGATGAGGGACGATCGGGATTGAGCGGATTCGGCGCCGATGGTCCCGAGGGACGCGAGCTCGGCATGGTGGAATCCTCACCCTGATCGATGTCGCGCTGCGGCATCTCGATGTCTTCATCGGGCTGCATCGCGAGCTGTTCCTCCTGCTCCAGAATCTCGTGCCACGCCTCGATCCAGTTTCCGCTGAGGCGCGAGGTCAACTCCGGCGGCATGGGCACGGACTCAAAGAGAATCTCACCGCCGACACTCTGGTAGTACCAGAGCTGGACCTGGTCCTGTCCGTCGATCAGATAGATCGCCAGGACAGACTTGTCCCCGTGCGGACTGCGGCCGGTCTCGAGAAGAATTTCCTCGATGGCCGCGGTCTCATCCTGCCACAAGCCGGCGTCGACAAGCACCTTGAGCTCATCGGCATCCTGGGGCGACATGCGGCGCCGGGGCTCCTGGTGGTTGCCGCGGGCAAAGGCGTCGAAGAACTCCAGCACGGCGACGCGCTCTTCCTCGGAATCGGGGGCGTTCTCTTCGAAGAGCATGACCCGTTCATCGATCTGCAGCCGATCCATCAACTCCTCGACGTCCGGCACCCGGGGGGGCGGCGGCGGCGGCGGAGGCTGAGGCGTGCGATCAACGACTTCCTCTTCCTCGCCGCCACATCCGACCAGCAGGACGCCGGCCGTGGCCAGAACAGCGCAGACGCTGAAAACACTCAACTTATGGTTCATCATGACTCGTCACCTTCACGTTGCGATCAATCCGTCGCATCAGGCCCCGCAGGACCGAACCGGGGGCCAGTTCATGGTAGGCACTTTCGGCGTGCTCTGCAGCCATCGCAGCGCATCCCTGGGCCCACCGCACCGGCTGCACGATCTGTTCGACGAGCCGCTGCCGCAGAAGTTCCGGATTCTCCGGATCATGCTTTTCCGCGGTGACGTTGGACCAGACCGGGCACGTCGGCGGCTGCATCGCCACCCCGGCGAGAATCTCCGCCATCCGGTCGGCGGCCGGCTGCATGAGCGGGGAGTGGAACGCCCCCGCCACCGTCAACGCGGTGGCGCGAAGCCCGATCTCGCCCGCGATCTCCACCGCCCGGTCACAGGCGGTCTGATGGCCGGAGAGGACGATCTGCCCCGGAGCATTGTAGTTCGCGCCGACCAGGATCTCCCCCTGCCCCGCCTTCTGACAGACCTCCTCCGCCTGGGTTTCATCCGCCCCGATCAGCGCGACCATGCCCCCTTCGGAGGCCTCCGCGGCCTCCTGCATCAGCCGGCCGCGGGCCGCGACGAGTTTGAGCCCGGCCGCGAAGTCGAAGACCCCCGCCAGAGAGAGCGCGGTGTACTCCCCGAGCGAGAGCCCGGCGGTGGCGGTCAGGGCGGGCTCGCCCGCCGCCTCGGCCAGCCCGCGGGCCGAGGCGATCGAGCAGGCGTAGATCGCCGGCTGACTCACATCGGTCTGATTCAGCCGCTCGGCCGGCCCGTCAAAGCAGAGCTGTGACAAGGGAGCGCCGAGTTGATCGCCGAGCACACGATCGGCTTCATCAAAGACGGCCCTCGCCGCGGCGCTCGCTTCGTGCCACGCCCGCCCCATGCCGACGGCCTGCGCCCCCTGACCGGGACAAAGATAGATCACATCGTTCACGGCTTCTGACTCCAAAAACTGGAAATGAAGAAACGGAAAAAAGTGGTGAATCCGGAACGGACCGCCGCCGGTGAGAAGCGCTCCTGGCGACTCCGCCGCTCACGCGGTGAGCCGGCGCGGTCTCATGACTTCTGCTTCGCCCGGTACGCCGCGAGCGCAAGCACTTCAAAGATCACCTCCGCGCCGAGCAAGGCGGTCGTCCCCGCCGGATCGCGGTCGGGCAGCACCTCCACGAGGTCCGCGCCGACCACGTTCGTCCCGGCGCAGAGGCGCAACAGATCGAAGACCTCGGCCGAGCTGAACCCGCCACAGTTGGGCGTACCCGTCCCCGGCGCGAACGCCGGATCGATGCAGTCGATGTCGAAGGTCAGGTACGTCTCATCGTCGCCGAGCGCATCGAGAAACGCTTCGATCCGCGCGATGCCGTCATCACTCGTGCAATCTTCGTAGGTGACGATCTCGATTCCGTGATCCCGTGCGTAGTCCAGGTCGTCGGCGGTATTCAGCGGCCCGCGGATCCCGATCGTGAGCATGCGCTTCGGGTCGATCAACCCCTCCTCAATCGCGTGTCTAAAGGGTGAGGCGTGCGTCCACGCTTCGCCCCAGATCTCGCCGGCCGTATCGAGATGGGCATCGAAGTGAACCATCGCCAGCCCCCCTTTCGGCCGGCCGCGCCGCTCCCACGTCGCGCGGATGTTCGCGTACGCGATCGAGTGATCGCCGCCGACGGCCAACAGGCACGTGTGTTCCGGCGCGCCGAGCTTCCGGGCGAATTCGACCGCGACCTCCTGCGTCTCGCGGCAGGAATACGGCCGCACCGGAGCGTCGCCCCCGTCGGCCAGGGAGAAGATGCGGGCGACATCGACCTCGTGTTCGAGGTGGTAGGGTTTGATGTACGCCGAGGCGACCCGGATCTCGCGCGGACCGAAACGCGCGCCGGGCCGGTAGGTCACCCCGCCGTCGTAGGGCACGCCGTAGATCACCCAATCGACCGGCTGGTGCTCTTCGGCGACCTGCTCGAGGAGGGGGTAGCGGCAGAAGGTCGGCACGCCGGCGAAACGCGGCTGCTCCCGCGCGTTGGGCAGGGTGGTTCGATAGTTCGGCGTCGGGCTCATCCGCGATATCCTCGGCCGGAATCGAAAAAACGCAAGTGCACGCCGTGATTCGACGGTTTCCGATTCTTCGCGGGAACCTCGCGGCGATCGGCGCGTCCAACCACCAGTTGCCGGGCCGGGGCCGGGCCGGTGCAGGACCGATGCAGGATGACGGAGCCGCCGCAGACCCACACCGCGCCGGCGCCTCTTTGACAATCCAATGACCCAATAAGGAGCTACTCATGCACGGGATCAGACCTCTCCTCACGCTTGGTGCCGTTTACGCCCTGACATTGACGGCTCTGCCCCTGCCATCCGGCATGGCCCAGGAGGCCGATCTCTTCGCGCACTCCGGCGAGATCGACGCCGTCACCGTCTACCGGGGACAGGCGCTGATCACCCGCCGGATCACCCTCGATGAGCGCGCCGGGGTGCAGGAACTGCTCATCCCGGATCTGCCCCGGCGCGTGGTCGGGGGCAGCCTGCACGCCGAGGGTGGGCCGGGCGTCGCCGTGCGCTCGGTTCGGTACCGCGAGCGGCCCGTTCAGCAGGATGTCAGCGGGGAGATGGAACGGTTTGAGAAGCAGCTCGACGCGCAGCGGGATGAGCTCACCCGCATCGAACGCCAGCTCGCCCTGATCGAGGAACACCGCGCATACCTCAAGCAGCTCGAACAGTTCACCGCCGGCACGGCCCGCGGTGACCTCGCCCAGGGCGTCCTCAACGCCGGAACGCTGCGCGAACTCAGTGAGTACATCACGACCGAGCGCACCAAGCTCTCCGGCGAAGCGCTCTCCCTGCAT
>SLDM01000056.1 GCA_007125255.1 Phycisphaerales bacterium | reverse complement strand
TCCCATGGTTCCCAGGCCGATAACGATGACGTTGTACCGCGAGTTCATGGACGGGATTGTCGGTCAGGATTGCCCAGCTGTCACATGTTGAATGACGGAAGCGGAAAAGTCAGCGGAACGCCGCAACGGGTTTGTGCGAATGGAGAGATGTAATGGATGGTTCAGCCATGCTTCACGATTCCATCATGACGTCCCGGACGGCGGGTACGATGACCGACGACCGGCGAACGGGCGACCGTCTGCCCTATCCCGCCGAGCTGCTGCTCGCGTGGATGCACGATCTGCGCACGCCGGTCCGGTATCGCGTGGTGGATGCCGGGGACGGGGGATTCCGGATCCGCACCCGCACACCGCTGATCGAGGGGATGACCGGCGTTGCGCTCAAGCTGCTGCCCGAGGGCCAGTCGATCGATCAGTCCGTCATGGTCGCATGGACGCGAGCCACCGGCGAACCGGACGGCGAGTACGAGGTCGGGTTGCGGTACTTCTGAACGGAGCCGCATCGGCCCTGGACCTCCTCGCTCGTCCCGCCGGATTGGACTGGCCGCCCGGGCAGCATCGCGATAGAGTCTTCCGGTTCGCACACCGAACCGGGAGACTTTTTTCGTGCCCCTCGATCTCACCAGACTTCTCGAAGAACACCGCGGCCGGAACTACGATCTTCATCGCGAGCACGTCAACCCCCAGTTCGCGCGCGTGCTGACGACCATCGGCTTCGATCGTTGCTACGTTCGCGGGGAGGGGCAGTATCTCTGGGATATTGAGGGTACGAAGTACCTCGATCTGCTCGGCGGGTACGCGGTCTTCAATATGGGCCGCAACCATCCCGGCATCAAACAGGCCCTGCGGGACTTTCTCGAGAAGGACATTGCCAGCCTGGTGCAGATGGAGGCGCCGCTCTTCTCCGGCCTGCTCGCAGATGAACTCAAGCGGCGGATGCCGAACGATCTCGAGATCGTTTACTTCACGAATACCGGCGCCGAAGGGGTGGAGACGGCCATCAAGTTTGCCCGTCGCGCGACGGATCGGCCGGCGATCCTGCACGCCACGAAAGCCTACCACGGCCTCTCCACCGGCGCGCTCGCGCTCAACGGGTGCGAGAGTTTCCGGTCCGGCTTCGCGCCGTACCTGCCGCACTGCCGCGAGATTCCGTTCAACGATCTGAACGCGCTGGAAGACGCGCTGCGGTCGCGCGATGTCGCGGCTTTTGTCGTTGAGCCGATCCAGGGCAAGGGCGTACACATTCCCGCGCCCGGCTATCTGCGCGAGGCCTCCGCTCTCTGCAAACGCTACGGAACGCTTTTTGTCGCCGACGAGATTCAGACCGGCATCGGCCGTACCGGCCGGTTCCTGGCCATCGAACACGAAGAGGCGGTCGATCCGGATATCGTGATCCTCTCCAAGGCGCTCTCCGGCGGCTTCGTGCCGGTCGGGGCGGTGCTCACGCGAAAGTGGATCTACGATCGCGTCTTTTCCTCGCTGGATCGGGCCGTGGTGCACTCCTCCACCTTCGGACAGGGGGCGATGGCGATGGTGGCCGGGCTCGCCTCTCTTCAGGCGCTCGATGACGATGACCTGATGAACAACGCCGAGCGGATGGGCACGTTGTTGCGCGACGGCATTGAAGCGATGGTGCCGCGATTCGAGTTTCTTCACGGGGTGCGCCAGCGCGGGCTGATGATCGGTATCCAGTTCGGCCCGCCCAGTTCGCTCGCTCTGCGTACCGGGTGGTCGCTGATTCACAAGATGGACCGGAACCTGTTTCCGCAGGCGGTCACGATTCCGCTGCTGGACCAGCACCGGATTCTCACCCAGGTGGCCGGCCACGAAACGAACGTGGTCAAACTCATCCCGCCGCTCTGCCTGAGCGAGCAGGATGTGCAGCACTTTCTCGGCGCGTTCGAGCAGGTGTTGGTGGAGTTGCACCAGTTCCCGGGACCGGTCTGGCGCGTCTTGAAAAAACTCGGCTCGCTTGCCGTCTCCCGGCGGGCCCGCACCCCGGCGGAGATCACCTGAGCCGCCTCAGACGTTGTTGCCCGGATCGCTGTAGAGATCAAAGTAGAAATCAAGCGTCTTGCGATGATCGATCTCGCGCGTTCGCGAATGGATGAAGCCGAATTTCTCGAAGAGCTTGATCGCCGGCTCGCGTTCGATTCGTACATCGAGGACGACCTTCAGATAGCCGTGCCGCTGGCAGAAGGTGATCGCGGTTTCAATGAGCCGGGTGCCGATACCGCGCCGCCGGTACGCTTCGTGAACGCGAAGGCGGCGGATCTCGGCGGCGTTTTCGGCGGTCTTCTGGACGCCGATCATGCCGACGACCTCGCCCCGGTACCGTGCGATCCAGAACCCGCTCTCATCCTCCTCCGAGAAGTAGGCATCCTGCAGGTTTTCGATATCCGCGCCGGTATCGTTCTCCCGGAGTTGGCCTTCCAGCGCGCTCTGATCGTACAGCGTTCGGATCGCCTCGTGATCGCGCTCCTCCGCGAGGGAGATCTCAACCTGGTCGAGGTCAAAGCTGGAGAGGGTGTCGTCGGTCATGAAGTGATCAGGGAGAGGAAGTCGCGCAGTTGATCTCGAGCACGGTCACCTCGTCGGTCTCCGGTTCGAGCAGCATCGCAGTATAACGGTCGGCCCGGAAGAGCGCGCCGGGGTTGAGAATCCGCGTTCCCTCCCGGCGCTCATCCCTCAGCCGGTGCGTATGGCCGTGCAGCAGGTAATCCGCATTCGCCTCGAACGCCTGGGTCATCAACTGACCCAGATGGCCGTGGGTAAAGTGAATCGACTTGCCGCCGACTTCCAGCACGCCGACGGGATGGTTGACGGTGATGCCCATCGCCTTGGCGTACCGCGAGAGATCGATTTCGTCATCGCAGTTGCCGAACACGATGCGGGTGGGGTGGCCGACCAGCTCGTCGATTACCTCCTCGGTTTCAAAGTCGCCAAGGTGGATCAGCAGCTCCGCGCCGGCGTCGCGCAGTGCGTCAACCGCCTGCCGTGTGATCGCAACCCGTCCGTGGGAATCCGACAGCACTCCTATCTGCATGCAAAGCAGCATCCCATGACGCGGGCGCGCATGTCAAATGAGTTCCATCGATGTGAAACCGGAAAGGCACGAAGGCACGAAGGCACGGAGGGGGAGTGACGGCGGGGCAGAGGGAGCAGTAGTCGGGTGCCGTGGTCTGAGCGGACGTTCAATCAGTTAGCGGAAAAGGCACTGAAACATGGAGGCATCGAGACGGGCGCGGCACCCGGCTTTCCCTTCGTGCCTTCGCCTTTCGGGACGAAGCATGGCACCCGGCGTCTTTATTCGGTCACAGGTGAACGTGCTTCCATCCGGCACGGCCGACTCCCTGCGGCCCTCTGGCCGTGGCACCCATCTGGACTTCATCCCTTCACCCCGTCGCTTTCCCTCCGTGCCTTTCTTTCCACTTCTTTCCCCCATCAACGCCGGCCGCGACTGGTGATGGTGCGGACGTAGTCGAGGTACTTCTCTTCGAACGCCGCCAGATCTTCATTGAAGTACTCGAGCAGGACCCACGGTCCGTTTCGCAGCATGGCGGCGGAACCGCGACGCTGGCTGCGGTTGATCCGGGCGGAGTTGCGCAGGCGATTGGCCAGTCGGCCGTGGGCCGCATCGTCCAGCACCTCTTCCAGCACCTCACGGTAGTGACCGCCGGTCTCTTCCATCATGAAGCGGGTCAGCGCCCAGACCTGGGCGTAGTAGATCAGGAGCCGGTTCTTGCCGCGCTCGAGAAAGTCCTGCGGTGATCGATGCAGCAACTCCGCCAGGGGGATCAACCGGTCGGTTCTCACCGCTTCGTACAGAGCCATCCGCCGTTCGTTGTTCGCCCACGGCCGGAACTGGACGCTGCCGTCTGGACGCAGCCGAAACCCCTCCATGTAGGTTGCAATCCCTTCCTCCAGCCAGATCGGGAGTGACTGCTGGAACGTCGACTGCGTGTACTGGTGCCAGCCCTCGTGCGCCGCGATGGCGTAGGTGTCGCGGCTGGACCGGCTGCGCGGATGATCGATGTAGTAGAGCACCGCGACGCCGCGGGTGGCAAAACCGCCCCGTCCGAGGGTGTTGAAGATGTTCGCCTGGTTCGGCAGCACTTCCTGGGTCTTCACCTGCCACTGCCGGCGATCCTGGAAGAGGTAGGTTTCCAGCGGCTGGTTCGGCCGCGGCAGATCACCGAAGAACGACGTGTAATGATCGAGCGCGGCTTCGAAAAAGATCGGCAGTTGGTCGACGAAGTCGTCCCGCCGCGCGGTGGTGTAGATCTCGTAGTTCTCGGTGAAAATCGCCTCGCCTTCAAAGCCGGCGTAGGTCCACGCCCGCCGTTGAACCTGCCGCTCGCGCGGTTCCGCTTCGCTCTCCCGCGCTTCGCTCGCGGCGCTGAGGGCGGGGGTGGCCGGGACTTCAACCGACTCCCGGCTCTGCCTCTCGCCGGTCTCTGCCACCGGCGACGGGGTCGCGCTGCACCCGCCGGCTGGCAGCAGCGCCGCCGCACCGAGGCCCGCGCAGAGCAGAGCGATCACGAGCCGGGGGGCGG
>SLDM01000203.1 GCA_007125255.1 Phycisphaerales bacterium | reverse complement strand
GCACACCAAGACTTCAACCTGCCATATTTTCGATGAGAACGTCCGGAAAATCAACGAGCTGACCGTCAAAGGCCACCGCTCACGCATGGTCGAGTATCTCCGGTCGATCAGGAGCGATCAACCCATGGCCATCTGTCTCGAAGCATCATGCGGCTACGGATCCCTGCATGACGAATTGGCCGGCTTTGCCGAACGCATCGTCGCAGCGCATCCCGGCAACGCACGGCTGATCTTCAGAAGTAGACGCAGAACGATCGCATCGATGCGCAGCGCGAAGGGTGTGTAGAGCGAAGCATGCAGTCGCGCGGTTGTGCGGCGGAGCATGCTTCACCCTGCGCGATGAAGCATGGCACCCCTTGTCGGTGACACCCGTCACCCACCGGGTTACGCGGTCGATGGGACGGATGGTGAGACGGCCGGCGGGGGGTCCTCGTATTCGATGGCGTTCTCACCCTGAACGGCGAGTTCGGCGGTCTCCCGGTCCATCGACACCAGCAGGCCGAGACAGAACGCGGTGAGAATCCAACCGGTTCCGCCCGCCGAGAGCAGGGGCAGGGCGATGCCCTTGGTCGGTGCGGTCCCGGTGACCACCGCGAGGTTGATCAGCGCCTGCAGACCGATGGTGAGCAGAATCCCCAGCCCGAGCAGGCGCTGGAACGGATGGACGGTGCGGGCGATGATCGAGAGCCCGCAGATCAGAAGGAGGGCGTAGAGGCAGATCACGACCGCCGCGCCGACGACGCCGAGTTCTTCACAGATGATCGCGTAGATGAAGTCGGTCGTCGCTTCGGGCAGGTAACCGAACTTCTGCACGCTGTTGCCCAGTCCCCGGCCGGCGAGTCCGCCTCCGCTGACGGCGGCCATCGATTGCAGCACGTGGTAGCCGATGCCCTGCGGATCCTGGAAGGGGTCGAAGAAGGCATGCACGCGGTTCATGCGGTAGGTGCTGGTGAAGATCGCCATCGCGGCGGCGGCGAGACCGGCGGGTAACAGCAGCGCGACCTGCCAGAGCTTTGTTCCCGCCGCGACCAGCATGCCCACGCTGACCGCGCCGACCAGGACCGCCGTGCCGAGATCTTCGGTCCCGATCAACGCGCAGATGATGCAGACGATGATCATCGGCGGGACGAATCCGGTGAAGAAGCGCCCCATCACGCCGGCCCGGCGCGCCGCGTGCCATGCCAGGACAAACAGGAGGGCCCATTTGGCGACCTCGCTCGGCTGAAAGTTGATCGGTCCGAAGAAGATCCACCGCCGGGCGCCGTTGATCTCCCGGCCGATCTCCGGCACGTGGACCAGCAGCAGCAGGCCGATCGATCCGAGCACCAGCCAGGGGATCGGCGAGTTCACCCCCCGCGACCGGTAGAACCACATCGTCGGAATGTGCATGGCGATCAGCATCGCGATGACCGCCATGATCGCCAGCCTCGCCTGGCGGCCCCAGATCACGTCCGCTACGGAAACCGTGCGGCTCGGGTCGACGGACAGACCGGCGGAGCTGACCATGACGACGCCGAAGGTCAGCAGCGTGATGACGATGAGAATGATGCCGTGGCCGGCGCGCAGCATGTGGGGAGTATCGGTTGCGCTGGCGGGCCGGCGTCATTTTTCTGAGGGGAGTGACGAAGTAACGAAGTGACGGAGTGACGGAGGGAAGGCACGGAGGCACGGAGGCACGAACGGCCACGCCGGTGCGCGGCTGACGTGCCATGTGATTCGGATGACGGTCGCAGAGCCTCGTGGCCTTCGCTCCGCTCAGACCACGGCACCCCTCGCCGGGCCAATGCAACCAATATCCCTCTTTCTCCGTGCTTCGTGCCGGGTGCCATGCTTCGTCCCGAAGGGCGAAGCATAGGGGGAAAGCGACGGAGGGGCGAAGCGACGAAGGGGAGGGATCAAGGCACCAGGGCGTCGAGCCATCGAGAGGTGGCACCCCCAACGCGTAGTGTAGGGTGGGTAGAGCTCTCAGTGGCCGTCCGGCTTCACCGGCTGGAGCACCACGAGGCGCGGGTGGAACCAGTTGTGCGCCAGCGCGACCGGAACCGGAGCGCGGCTCATCATGGCCTTCGTTTCGCCGAGGTTCCCCAGGGCCACGGGCAACCGCTCATCCGGACGCGTCTCCGGCGCGATCATCGGTGAACTCTGCGCCCAGTCCTTCGATTCGGGGGTCGCGCAGCCACCGAGCGAGATCACGCTCGAGGCGGCAGTCAGGACCAGACCGACGATGAGAAGCGGCCCCGTGCGCTGCCGGGTGATCCGCGCGGCACTCATGATCGGTTCGGTCGCATCCGTCAGGGACGTGAGGTTCATGATCCTGTTCATCATGGTTCGTCGTGAGAGTCAGGGCATCCTGCCGCGGGGGAGAACGGTTGGAGGGATCGGGGGATGGCAGCGGCCGATTCTACAATCGGCCAATGGGGGCGGTCAGCATGATATCCGGCCGGGCCGATCCGGTGCCCGGCGAAGTCGGAAATTCGCATCCGTTGACTCATCCGGAATTGGGCTCGCCGCATCCAGCGGCTACGATTGGGTTCTCATGGTCAAAGCCACGTCCGAATCCAGCTTGTCCGAATCCCGGCCCAACGCGCCGACGGTCTACCTCGAGACCTTCGGCTGCCAGATGAACGAGCTCGACAGCGAACTCGTCGAGGGGCATCTGACCGCGCTCGGCTACCGGTTCACGAAGCGGGTCGGTGACGCTGACATCGTCCTGTACAACACCTGTTCGGTCCGCGAGCAGGCGGAGAACAAGGCCCTCAGCCGTGTCGGTCAGATCGGCATCAGAAAACGCGAAGGTCACCGAATCGTGCTCGGTGTCATCGGCTGCATGGCCGAACGGGAAGGGACGGCGATGATCAGAAAGTACCCGCAGATCGACCTGCTCTGCGGACCTGGTGAGCTCGACAAGCTCCCCATGCTGCTCGACAACGTGCTCCGGACCGGCGCGTCGACCGACGCCGACCGCGCCATCGACCGGATCGCGCTGCAGGGATCGAACGCCCGGCGGACCGGGACGCTCCAGGCCGCCGAGGATTCGCTGGAGATGCTCGACCTCTCCCGCGCGTTCGACCCCGACCGCGCCGAGGCCGGCGGCCGCTCCGCCTACGTGCGCATCACTCGCGGCTGCAACAAGTTCTGCACTTACTGCGTCGTGCCGCATACGCGGGGGCCGGAAGTTCACCGCACGCCGGATGCGATCGTCGAAGAGTGCCGGATGCTCGCCGACCGCGGCGTGATCGAGATCACCCTGCTCGGGCAGACGGTCAATCACTACCTCTACACGCATGGCTCGGCGCTGACCATCGAAGGCCGCGAAGCGCCGCAGGTCGGGCCCGGGCTCAAGGCGTTCCGCCAGAGCGCGGCCGCCTCGTCGCTCGGCGCGCGCACCACCACCTTCGCCGATCTGCTTCACCGCATTCACGAGGAAGTCCCCGCGGTGCAGCGGCTTCGGTTCGTGACCAGCTATCCGCGCGACTTCACCGACGATGCGCTGCGGGTCATGGCCGAATCCCCCCGCATCTGCAACTACCTGCACGTTCCCGCCCAGTCCGGGTCGGACCGGATTCTCAAACTGATGAACCGCGGCTACACCCGCGCGGAGTACCTCGAGTTCATCGACCGCGCCCGGTCCTTCATGCCCGATGTCTCGATTGCCGGCGATATCATCGTCGGATTCCCGACCGAGACCGAAGAGGATTTCGAGCTGACCCGGTCACTGCTCCGGGCGGTGCCCTTCAAGAACAACTTCATCTTCAAGTACTCTCCCCGGCCGGGTACGGTCGCGATCGACCGGTTCGAGGACGATGTGCCGGATGAGGTCAAGAGGCGGCGGAACAACGAACTGCTCGCGCTGCAGGCGGAGATCAGCGCCGATGTGCACGCCAGGTGAGTCGGTCGTTCGGTCGATGTTTTTGTCGAGAAGGTCAGCCGCGCGTCCAAGGTCCGTCAGGGACAGGTCGAACTCGGCTGGGCCCGCCCCCGGGTGCAATTGTCCGGCCGGACCGCCGGGGACCTGATCACCGTCTTCGACCTGCCTGAATCGATGGAACCGGATGATCTGATCGGCCGAATCGTGTCGGTGGAGGTCACCGGACACCGGTCGCTGCTGCTCTCGGGCCGTATTCGGCAGGAGGCCGGGCCGGAATCGGGGAGCGGAGGCAGGGGAACAATCAGGGACCGTGACGAAAAAACCGTTTGACCCGGATCGAATCATGGAGCATACTGCAGCCTGCTTGGGCTCTTCCACGGAAAGTGAGAAAGGCCCGGAGAAGGCCAGAGCCTGACGAGAGAGACAAGAGACAGAGACGAGAGACAGAGACGAGAGATAGAAAGACAGCGAGATAGAAAGACAGCGAGGCAGAGAGAACGGAAAATTTCCGAGATCCCAACCCAGCGGCAGTCAGCCCGCGATCGTGTTCTCAACGGGTCGCCTGAGTCTGCAGGTTAGGGGATCATCCGGGCGTGGCACTCTGGCTTGACACCGGCTTGAAACCGGCTTGACACCGGCTTGAAAATAGTCTGGTAAAATGGTCTTTCAACAAGGCCCGGGCGGATCGGCCCGG
>SLDM01000042.1 GCA_007125255.1 Phycisphaerales bacterium | reverse complement strand
GCGTACTCACCCTGCGAGCCGGCGTTGGGTTGGAGCGAGACCGCGGCGAACCCGGTCATGTCCGCGAGCCAGTTCTCAAGCTGCTCGAAGAGTTCAAAGTAGCCTTCGGCCTGGTCAACCGGGGCAAAGGGATGCATGTTCGCGAACTCCGGCCAGGTGACCGGCAGCATCTCGCTCGTGCCGTTGAGCTTCATCGTGCACGAACCGAGCGGGATCATCGAGTGGCAGAGGGAGAGATCGCGCGACTCGAGCGTGCGGATGTACCGCAGCATCTCCGTTTCGGAGTGATGCGTGTTGAAGACCGGGTGCGTCAGGTAGCCGCTCTGCCGCGCGAACGCCTCGGGGATGCTGCGATCCGCTTCGTTCCACAGGCTCAAAGGGGCCGGGCTCGTGTCGGACGACCTGGCGCCGAACAGGTGAAGCAACTCTTCGACCTGTTCGAGGGTGGTCGTTTCGTCGAGCGAGATACCGATCGTGCCGTCGCCGAAGTCGCGCAGATTCATCTCGCGCTCACGGGCGGCGCTGCACAGGTCGTCCGCACTGATGTTCGTCGGTCTGACCCGCAGCGTGTCGAAGACGAAGGCGTCATCGTCAATCTCGTGGCCGAGCGCGCGCAACCCCGCGCGGAGGGTCTGCGTGAGACCGCGCACGCGTTCGGCGACGCGGCGGAGTCCATCCGGGCCGTGGTAGACCGCGTACATGCCGGCCATGATCGCCAGGAGCACCTGCGCGGTGCAGATATTGCTGGTGGCGCGGTCGCGCTTGATGTGCTGCTCGCGCGTCTGGATCGCCATGCGGTAGGCGGGATTGCCTTGCGAATCGTGGGAGACGCCGATGAGCCGACCGGGCATCTTGCGCACGTGGTTCTCGTGGGTCGCAAGGAACGCCGCGTGCGGCCCGCCGAAACCCATCGGCACGCCGAAACGCTGCGCCGAACCGACGGCGATATCCGCGCCGAACTCACCCGGCGGCCGGATCAGCGTCAGTGCGAGCAGATCCGTCGCCGCGACCAGCAGCGCCTTGGCGTCGTGCACGGCGCCGGCGAGGGCCTCGTAGCATTCGATGCGGCCGTCCGTGGCGGGGTACTGCACCGCCACGCCCGCGACATCATCAAACCCGCGCGACTGCCAGGTGGCGTGGTCGCCCGGATCGAAGACTTCGATGGTCACCCCCATGGATTTCGCGCGGGTCTGCACGACTTCGATCGTCTGTGGGTGGCAGTCGTGCGCGATCAGGAATGTGTTCCGCCGCGTGATGCTGATGCACATGGCCATCGCCTCGGCGACGGCGGTCGCTTCATCGAGCAGCGAGGCGTTGGCGATCGGCAGTGCGGTCAGATCGCTGACCATCGTCTGGAAGTTGATCAGCGCTTCGAGTCGGCCCTGGCTGATCTCGGCCTGGTAGGGGGTGTACTGGGTGTACCAGCCGGGATTCTCGAGGATGTTGCGCTGAATGACCGGCGGGGTGATCGTGCCGTGGTAACCGGTTCCGATGTAGCTCTTGAAGACCCGGTTCTTCTTCGCCATCGCGCGGAGTTGGCCGAGCAGTTCGTGCTCGCCGCGCGGCGCACCGACGTTGAGCGGCTGGCGTTCCAGGATGCTGGAGGGGATCGTTTCGTTGATCAGTTCTTCAAGCGAACCACTGCCGATCGATTGGAGCATCGTCTCGATCTCCGCCGGATCGGGGCCAATATGCCGGAAGATAAACTGGTCCAGCGGTCCGTGCGGCGCTTGGGTCATTTCGGGCTCCGGGCAGGTGAGGTCGACGGGTTGGCGCGGCGTGAGGTTGGTGGGCGTGATCGTCATGGAGGAAGTCATATCGAGAGAGGGGTGGCGGGAGGGGAGAGGCCATGGATCGGCGCAGGTTCATGGGATACGTGAGAGGGGGGAGGAACGGCGATCAACCTCGGGCGCCCTGGATTGCCGCAAGGCTACTGTCAACTCACCGCAGGTTCACCGTCCGGGGGACCGGCGACTGAGGGCCGGTTTCGGTGCCGGTTCTCACAAAAACAGCACATTTGGGCGTATGATCGATCGTCGTTCACTATATTCAGCCCGCCGCCTTGAAGCAACGTGCACCCGGTCGGTCGGTTGAATAAATCGGTCACGATCGCTTCGGATGTCGGGCCCCGATGCGCTCGTTACCGCTTCCTGCATCCTGTCCCGGAGATGACTTTTCCATGGTTGATTCGCTTCGCCTGATTTCGCCGTTTCGATTCCGCCTCCTCCTGGCGCTGCTGGCAGTGGGGAGCCTGCCGCTGATCGCCGCGGCTTCAACTCCGGCTCCGCTGGCTTCGGCTTTGGCGGACGACCCGTTCGCGCCGGGGCAGGGTGCTCAGGAACGCTCTTCTGAACGACCCGCGACCGGCCGCGTGGTCGATGAGCCGGTTAACCCCATGCGCTTTGCCCCGGAAGAGCGCAACATGGTCGAGGTCGATGCCGAACGCGTCGACCTGGCGCAGGTCTTCGATGATCTGGGCGATGTGGCGACCGAGTGGTACATGCACGTGGTCACGCTCGCCAATCCGTTCCTGGAAGGGCGCGTTCCCGAGTCACGCGGTATGGAGATCGCGCGGGAGTACATCGAGTTCTACTTCAGGGAATACGGTCTTGAGCCGGCGTTCTTCGATCCCGCGGAAGGGACCTCGTCCGACGTCTCCGCCGCCGATCTCGAAATGTTCAGTTCCTACCGTCAGCCGTTGACCTTCCGCTTCGGCGGGGCCCGGGTTCGGGCGCAGGTCAGCGATGCCGTGGTGCGCCTCGGCGAGCTCTCGTTTGCTTCGCGCAGCGACTTCACCGCGCTCGGCATCTCGGGCAGCGGTGAAGTGACCGCCCCCGTCAGCTTCGCGGGATATGCCATCCAGCGCGGGCCGGATGGCTACTCCAGCTTCGATGAGGATACGGATCTGGACGGCCGCATCGTCATCATGCTCCGCTATGAGCCATTGGATGAAGATGGTCGAAGCCAGTGGGCCGAACGCCGCTTCAGCGAACACTCCGGGCTGGCGGTGAAGTTCCGGGCCCTGCGCGATCGCGGTGCGGCGGGCATCATCATGGTCAACCCGCCGACGGCCCGCGAAGGCAGCGCCGGTCTCGAATCGATGGGGCGCAGCAGCCAGTTCGGTCCGCGGCAGGACATTCCCGTGATGCAACTGACACCCGAGGCGGCCGATCGGCTGCTCGCGAAGCTCGATCCGGAAGGCCGGGACCTCGAAGCGCTGCAACGACTCGCGGATCACGGTGAAGTCACGACGATCGATTTTTCCGATGAGCAGGAACTCCACATGGGGGCGACGATCTCGCAGTCCGGCGCACGGACCAACATCGCGGCGGAGAATGTCGGAGGTGTCCTGCGTGGCCGCGGCGAACTGGCCGACGAGTGGATTGTTCTCGGGGCCCATGCCGATCACGTCGGTTACGGAGAGTTCGGAACCTCGCCGCAGTACCGCGGACAACTTCATCCCGGCGCCGATGACAACGCTTCGGGCACGGCCGGTCTGATCATCCTGGCCCGCACGCTCAGCGCGTCTTACGAGCAGTCCGGAGAAGATGACCTGCGCTCGATCATGTTTCTGGCGTTCGACGCGGAGGAGTCCGGCCTGAACGGGTCGCGCCACTTCGTGGAAAACCCCAGCATTCCCCTTGAGCAGATCAGCGCGATGATCAACATGGACATGATCGGCCGCCTGCGCGACCAGCAGATTTCGGTGATGGGCGTCAGTTCGGCCGAGGGCCTGGAGGATCTCCTGCGGCCGCACTTTGAACGCAGCGGCCTCACGATTTCACTCACGCCCGGATCCAGCGGCCGGTCCGACGATGCGAACTTCATGCGGGCGGAAGTCCCGGCGATGCACTTTTTCACGGGGCTGCACCCCGACTACCACACACCGCGCGATGTCAGCCATACCGTGAACCCCGCCGGCGCGCGCGACCTGTTGCGGCTGGTTCACCAGATCACCGTCGACCTCGCAGGGCAACCCGAACCGCTCGTCTTCACCGAACCGCGCCGCACCCGTACGCGGGATCGCGGCTACGCGCCGGTCCGTCTCGGCATCACCCCCGCGATGGGTGAGCCGATCGATGAGCCCGGCGTTCCCATCGAGGGCACCGCCGTCGATTCCAATGCCGAGCGGGCCGGGATGGAGGGCGGCGACATCATCGTCGGCTGGGATGATCACGCCGTGACCGGAATGCAGGATCTTGTCGCGCGATTGCGCGAGCACGAACCGGGCGATACGGTCCGGATCACCGTCCTCCGCGAGGGCGAGCGGGTCGAACTGGAGGTCATCTTCCGCGCCGAATGAGCCCGGTGCCCAGGAGAACCACGACCCGCACACCCGCTCCGTCACTCCGTCACTCCCCTCCGTGCCTCCGTGCCTCCGCACCGTCCTCGGGCCCGCACTGCCGACTCGCTTCGCTCGCTGGCAGTGGCACCCCGGTGCATCAACCACTTCGTCACTCCGTTACTTCGTTACTTCGTCACTCCCCTCCGTGCCCCCGCACCTTCCTCGGGCCCGCACTGCCGACTCGCTTCGCTCGCTGGCAGTGGCACCCCGGTGCATCAACCACTTC
>SLDM01000214.1 GCA_007125255.1 Phycisphaerales bacterium | reverse complement strand
TCCGCGCCAGTTCATGATCGCCTGGACGGTTGTCGTGCTGCTGATGATCGTGCTGATGCTCGTGGCGGTCGTTGACATGATGAACAACTTCCGGATTCACCAGCGTCAGCTGGAAGGCGATCTCCGCACCGCTGCGGAGGAGTTCGCGGATGCGGTCCGGCAGCGCCAGCATGAGCGGCCGGAGCGGGACGCCGCGGACGGGTCCCATGACGGAAGCGATGACGTTGAGCTTGATCATGATGAAGCGCCGGATGAGGGTGATGCGCCTTCCCGGCGCGAGGATCGACCCACGTGAGCGGCCCGTTGCCCGAGCTGCTCAGGCCGATCACCCGGCCGCTCTCCTGGGTGTACGGCCGGATCATCGCCCGCCGAAACGCCGGGTTCGACCGCGGGGAGCGCGTGGAACGGTTCAGCGTGCCCGTACTCTCGGTCGGCAACCTGACCACCGGCGGCACCGGCAAGACCCCGATGGTGATGTGGCTCGCGCAGCATCTCATCGCCAGCGGCCACCATCCGGCGATTGCGATGCGCGGCTACGGCGCGGCGGGCGCTGAGCCCGGTGATGAAGAGCGCGAGTACCGCGAGATGCTTCCGGATGTACCCGTCATCGCCGCCCCCGAGCGGTGTTCCGCGATCCGCGCGCACCTGAAGGACTCTTCGAATACCAATGTGATTCTGCTCGATGACGGCTTTCAGCATCGGTTCGTCGCGCGGGATCTTGATCTTGTATTGATCGATGCGCAGCGGAAGACGATGCGCGATGCCCTGCTGCCGGCGGGACATCTGCGTGAGCCGCCCGGCTCACTCGCCCGCGCCGATGCGGTCATCGTGACCCGCGCCGAGAAGGGTGAGGATTCAGAGCTGGCGGCGGCGATCGAGCGCTACCACGGCCGAGCACCGTTGGCGTGGGCGCGGCACCGGTGGACGCATCTGGAAGTCCACGTGCCGGGTGAACCAGCGCGGGCCGAGCCGCCCAACTGGCTGAAGGGGCGCGGGATCATCACCATGCTCGGCGTCGGTCACCCCGAAGCGGTGCGGCAGCAGGTCGAATCGCTCGGGGCGAAGATCCTCGCGGATCTGCCCGCCCGTGATCATGAGCGGTACGATCAGCCGCGGATGCGTGTCGCCCGCGGCTTGTGCGAAGGGGCGAAGGGGCTCTTCATCACGATGAAGGACTGGGTCAAGATTCGCGAGATCGTTGATCCCGGTCAGTGGCCGTGCCCGATCATCGTGCCGCGCGTTGCCATGGAGCTCTTCCGAGGCCGGCGGGAACTGGAAGCGCTCGTGATGGACCGGCTTCGCGATGCCGGAGCGAGGCGGACCGGCGGGAGCCGGTAGAATCCGGAGGGCGGGCACGGTGCGGGCGGATGGCGCCAGGTCGATGGCCGCCATCAGGACGTGCGCTGCGAGTTCCCGGCGCCGGTTCTCGATCATGGCGGCAGTGCGATCTCAAGAGAGCTCAAATCTGCAACTGCCCGGCGGGTGACCGCACGGCCCGCACGGATCATCACTATCATCAACCATCGTCATGCTGCTGCACCGCCTGAGTACCTACCGCCCGTTCACCGTCCTCGTGATCGGTGACTTCATGCTCGATCAGCACGTCCTGGGGGCGGCGGAGCGGTTGAGCCCCGATGCGCCGGTGCCGGTCTTACAGGCTACGAAGTTTGAGAATCACCCCGGCGGGGCGGCCAACGTCGCGCTCTGCCTGAAGGCCCTGAAGGGCGACGTCCACTGCTTCGGGGTGACCGGCCGCGATGCCGAGGGTGAGATTCTGCGCGAGGAACTCACCAGGGCCGGTTGTGCGACCACCGGTCTGCTCGTCGATCCCGGCCGCCCGACGACAATCAAGCGCTCGTTGATCGGACTGGCCCAGCATCGTCACCCGCAGAAGATGTTCCGCGTCGATCTGGAATCGCGCGATCCGCTCGATGAGGAGATGCAGACGCAGCTGCTGAACTCGGTTCGCGCAGCGATCGAACAAGCCGATGTCGTCTGCCTGGAGGACTATCACAAGGGGGTCTGCTGCGAAGAGCTCTGCCGCGGGGTCATCGCGCTCTGCCGCGAAGCGGGTAAGCCGCTGCTGGTCGACCCCGCGGCGATCGAGGATTACACCAAGTACCGCGGCGCGACGGCGATCACCCCCAACCGCTCCGAAGCCGAACTCGCCACCGGCCTCGACACGCCGCTGGAAGCGTCGCAGGTCCACAACGCGGGGTTGGCGAGGAAGCTGCTCACCGAGCTCGATCTCGATGCGGTCATCCTTACGCTTGATCGGCACGGCGCGCTGCTGGAAACCCGCAACGGCGATCCGATCCTCGTGCCGACGGTGGCGCGGAGTGTCTACGACGTCAGCGGGGCGGGGGACATGGTGCTCGCCGCCCTGGCCGGCGGCGTCGCCAACGGGTTCACCTGGCAGGAAGCGGTCGAGTTCGCCAACGCCGCGGCGGGTCTCGAGGTCGAGGTCTTCGGCGTGCAGCCGATCCCCTTTGCGGCGGTGCGGCGGGAGGTCCTCACCCGGTCGGCGGGGCTGCACGGCAAGGTGCGGGATCGGGAGACCCTGCGGATCGAGCTGGACGCCCACCGGGAGGCCGGGCGGTCGATCGTCCTGACCAACGGCTGTTTCGATGTCATCCACGCGGGGCACGTCGCGTATCTGCGCGAAGCCCGTCAGCAGGGTGACGTGCTGGTGGTCGGGATCAACGCCGATGCGCAGGTGCAGGCCCAGAAAGGCCCCGACCGCCCGATCTACCCCGAAAAGGAAAGGTTGGAGATTCTTTCCGAGCTGCAGTGTGTCGACTATCTGATCGTCTTTCCCGAGCCGACGGCCCACGATCTGATTCACGCCGTGCGGCCGAACGTGTACGTGAAGGGCGGCGATTATCGGCGGGAAGAGGTCAACGAACACGAACTGTTGCAGGAACTCGGGATCGAAATGCGTCTGCTCGGGCACCGTCCGGGGCTGGGCAGTACCGACGTGATCGCGCGGCTGAACCGGTCCGGAACCGCAGCCGATTGACCGGCGAAGGAATGATTGATTTTCAGTGTGCCCGGGGCTCGAACCGATGGTACGATCTGCGGTCCGTTCACGGCGGGCGGCCCCCGGGGCTCTCCCGGACCGGTCCCGACCTGTGAGCGCTTCCCAAGGACACTCCCCGAGGACGATGCCAGAGGATTCCAGAGGATGATAGCCAATGCATGATGCCGGTCTGGTGACATCCCCGGGTGCTGGTGAGACCGGTTCCTCATCCGGGGAGCCGGGTTCCGGCGCCTCCAGTGATCCGGACAACCCTCCGGAACGGCCCACGCCGCGCGGCGACCGCGCGGCGGAGCGTGCCATCGTGCTGCTCGGCGGATCGGCCGGCCTGAATCGGGCCTGGATCGAGTCTTCCCTGCGCTCGCTTGTCCCGAAACTGAGCCGACCCTGCCGGCGCGTCGATGTGCGCATTGTCGGTGATGAGCAGATGAAGGCGCTGCACCTCCGGCACAGCGCGATCGATACCACCACGGATGTCCTGACATTTGATCAGTCACCGGCCGAGGGGCCGATCGAGGCGGACCTGGCGGTGTGCGAAGACGAAGCCCGGCGCCGGGCGGCGGCGCTGGGGCACACCATCGAACGCGAACTGCTGCTCTATATCCTGCACGGGCTGCTGCACTGCTGCGGGTTCGATGATCATGACGAGGAGGCGTACGCCCGAATGCACGCGGAAGAGGATCGATTGCTTGAATCGATCGGCGTGGGGCGGACGTTCAATCGCGCGGAGCCGGGTCACGACGATCCGCGCGGAAAAATTCACCGTGACCCGGATTCGGAACGTTGATCGCTGCGCTGAACTGGATTGCCCTGCTTGCCCTGCTCATCGCCACGTACCTCGCGGCGTTGAACATGGCTTTGATGAACACGAGCCGGCATCACCTTGAGCGCAAGCTCGAAGGCCTCGGCCGCGCCGCCGCCGGGCACTGGCTCGCGGCGCGCCTCGACGCGGCCGTCAGCATGACCGCCCTGTTGCGCACGGCCTTCCGCGTGACGTTTTTTGCCGTGATTCTCATCGATTTCGTCGGCTACGGTGAGCAGGCGGTGCTGACCTGGCAGGCGATGGTCGCGGCCGGCGTGATCGCGGTCCTCCTGTTGTGGCTCTTCACCAGTCTGCTCGGCAACGCGATCGCGCGGTACGCCGGTGTGGGCCTGATCGTCGGATCGCTGCCGCTGCTGCGCGTCTTCGCGGTGGCCGGCCAACCGCTGACCGTCATCAACCGCCTGATCGATGAGATGGTCAAGCGCCTGACCGGCGCGAACCTGCGCCAGGATGAGGAAGCCGAAGCGCAGCTGCTGCGGTCGATCGAGGAGACGCAGCTTCAGGGCGGGCTCGATCAGGAGGCCGCGGCGCTGCTGGAGAACGTCGTCGAGTTTGGCTCGACCGATGTGGGTGAGGTCATGACGCCGCGCACCGATATTCAGGGTATTGAAGTCATGACCGACCTGCCCGCGATCCGCAAGTTCATCATGGAAGCGGGGCACTCGCGCATTCCGGTGTACGAAGGCAATCTCGACAACATCGCGGGCATTCTCTACGTGAAGGATCTCCTGCCGTAC
>SLDM01000104.1 GCA_007125255.1 Phycisphaerales bacterium | reverse complement strand
TCGCTTCGCCCCTCCGTCGCTCCGTCGCTTCTACACCAACTCTCAGGCCCCACAGAAGAGCCGAGGATGCAACATTCACTCTCCCCCGAACCGCAATGAAAGTGGTGACGCCTCGCCGCGGAACCGCCCTGCTGTCCCGCGATGCCAGCGAACGGCGTTGCTCCGGTGTCACCTGTTTGGCTATTGATGTCGAAGGACGGTACCCAATGGGGACGGCTTACGGTCCGCGCCCGTTTTCGAAGTGACGTGCCGTTGTGCGCCAACGTATCCTTCGCTCCGGTCGCCCGCATTGGCCACGGCACCCTGTCTGGCAGCCTGCGTGACCATGCCACCGTGGCTTGAACCCGCTTCGCCCAATCATCCAGCCGCTCACGAATCGCAATTGGGTGAAGTATTACGCGGTTGCACCTTCGGCGTGCGGCAGGCTACAATCCTCACGCTGCGGGTGTAACTCAATGGTAGAGTGTCAGCCTTCCAAGCTGAATGTTGCCGGTTCGAGTCCGGTCACCCGCTTTGTCAGGGAAAGCGACGGAGCGACGGAGGGGCGAAGCGACGAAGGGGGAGGCATCAAGGCACCGAGGGGGAAGTGACGGAGTGACTAAGTGACGGAGCGGTAGGGTAACGAAGGGGTGGGATGACCGAACGTTGGGGGCGCCACGGCCAGCGAGCCCGCCACCGCGGGTGAACTCCGCGAGTCGGCCGTGCCGGATGGAACGATCATCGCCGGACCAGAGCATGACGAACAATCGCCACGGGGTACCGCGACAAGTCGGCGCGCCGTGAACGCTCCGCGCACAAAAAACAAAGTTCGCATCCTTCGCGCCCCCAAGGCATCGGCTCTCGTGCGCCGCCACTCGACCCCTCGATGCCTTGATCCCTCCCCTCCGTGCCTGAGTGCCTCCGTGCCTGAGTGCCTACGTGCCTACGTGCCTACGTGCCTTTCTCCGTCACCTCGTCACTTCGTCACTCCGTCACTTCCCCCTTCGTGCCTTGGTGCCTTTCCTCCGTCACTTCGTCACTTCTCCTCCGTCCCTCCGTGCCTTCGTGCCTGTCCCCTTCCCCCGTCTCTTCGCTCAGCTCGCGGCGCATGATCTTGCCGGTCGGGTTGCGCGGAAGCTCCTTCACCACCCGGATCTCACGCGGCACCTTGTACCCCGCCAGTCGATCGCGGCAGTGGGCCCGCAGCTTGCCCGCATCGAACTCGGCATCCTCCGCGAGCTCGATGAACGCCAGGGCCACCTCGCCGCGGGATGAGTCCTGCATGCCGATGACCGCCGAAGCGTGCACGGTCGCATGGGCGTTGAGCACCTCCTCGATCTCGCGCGGGAAGACATTCTCTCCGCCGATGATGAGCATCTCCTTGTAACGGCCGGTGATGTAGAGATGGCCGTCCTCGTCGAACCGGCCCATGTCACCGGTATGGAAGAAGCCGTCCTTGTCGAGCACCTTGTCGGTCTCTTCCGGAAGCTTGTAGTACCCCTTCATGACATTGGGCCCCTTGATCCAGACCTCCCCGTCCTCACCCGGCCCGACTTCGTTGCCGTCCATGTCGACGATCTTCTCTTCCACGTGCGGCAGCGGCTGTCCGACACTCTTCGGCTTGTGATCCTGGGGCCGGCACCAGTTGGTGACGGGCGCGGTTTCGGTGAGACCGTACCCCTCGTTGATCGTGATATTGAACTTCTCCCTGAAGCCGTCGAAGACGGCCTGGGGAAGCGGCTCCCCGCCGGAAACGACATATTTAAGCGACTTGAGATCGTCCGGGTTCGCGCTCTTCGCGCTCAGGAGCGCATTGAACATCGACGGAATGCCGATGAACGCCGTCGGCCGATGTTCACGCATCAGCTCCAGGATCTTCTTCGGGACGAACCGGGCGGTATAGACCGCCTTGCAACCGACGGACAACGGCAGCAGGGTGAGGATCGTCAGTCCGAAGCTGTGGAACTGGGGCAGGACGCCCAGAAGGACGTCCTTCTTGTTGAACTTCGCCCACTCGACACACTGCTCCACGTTCGACCGCAGGTTCCGGGAGGTGAGCATGACGCCCTTCGGCTTGCCCGACGTTCCGGAGGTGTACAGCAGCACCGCCACGAAGTCATCCGGCTTCCGGGTCGGCAGCATGATCGGCGGAATACCCTTGAACTTCATCTTGTCGAGACGGATCTCGTTGATCCCTTCCGGCAGTTCCCCGAACATGTCGATCATCGGCGTGACGGTGATGACGGTGTCGATTTCTGCATCGTCAATGACATACTCCCGGTCTTCCTTCTTGAGCAGGTAATTGATCGGGACGATGGTGCGGCCGAGCAGCCAGGTCGCGATCAGGGCCATCGGGAAGAGCCCGGAGGTCGGGAGCATCACGCCCACCTGCTGGCGTTCGGTGGTCTTTCGGATCTGGCCGGCCAGGTGGAGCGCCCCCACCAGCAGTTCGTAGCCCTTCCAGGCTCTCTGGTCGTCCACCACCCAGGTGGAGAGCGGCGAGAGAATCAATCGACGCAAAATCGGGCTGAAGACGCGCATTGGGGGGGATCCTCCCTGAAGTGAAGCACAGGAATCTGCCGATCAGTACGATACGTTCTCAACGTCGTCCCGCCAATTCCAGAAAAGTGAATTCATCCGGCCGCGATTCGTGCGCCCCCCTGAGAGAAGTCGCCATGCTCGAAATCAGACTTGCCCCCCCCGCCATTCCGGTGCCGCTGCTGCTGATGGTGTTCGTGTTCTCCTCGTGGCCGCTGATCGGCTGCGAAACCACACCGCAGGCCAATGGCGGCATCGGCCAGGCCATGCACGACTACGAAAACGGCCGATACACCGTCGCCCACCGCCGCGCGGTGGAGTCGTTACGCGGGGCGAGCGGTGTGGAGCGCGACAAGGCGGCCTACATCGCGGGCATGAGCGCGTACCGCTTCGGGGACAAGAGCGAAGCGGATCTTCGGTTCAACACCGCGATCAACTCGCAGGATCCGATCATCGCAGGCCGCGCCAAGGCGATGCTGGGCCAGATTCGGATGGACCAGGGACGCCCACGGGAAGCGGTCACACTCTTTGAAGAAGCCGCGCGTCAACTCGACGGCCCCGACGCGATGCAGGCGCGGCAATACGCGCGGCTGGCCCGAAACGAAGCCGGGCTCAGCAGCAACGGCGACCTTTCCAATCCGCTCCCCCCCGGGTCGGGGTTCGCGCTGCAGATCGGGGCGTTCCAGGATCGGCGCCACGCCGACCGTGCGGCGGAACAGGCCCGCGATCTCGCCCATCGTGACGGGCTCGGCTCCGTGCGCATCGTGCCACGGACCGATCAGCGGGGGCGCGAGCTGTACGTCGTGCAACTCGGCGAGTTCGGCTCACGGGATGAAGCCAGCCGGGTGCGGCAGCGCGTCGGGCGACTGGATTACATTGTTGCGCCGCTTGCTTCCGCCACTCGTTGATTGTCCGGCGAAGGCGCGGAGGGAAAGTGACGAAGTGACACTGAGCGGGCTGTAGCACTTCACCCAGGTGCGACGTATGAGCTGTGCCGGCCGCTTTGATCCGATGCGGTTCGAGGTGCGTCGATCACGACCAGCCTCGCAACGATTCGTGGGACAGTTCGGCGCAGGTGCAATGCCGGGTCAATTGCGTTCACGGGGGAACGCTTCTTGACCAGCCCTCGTTCTCTCGTCCCGTCGCACACTCTTTGGATCTCGCACGGTTGACTCTCTGCGGCCTCTTCGCCTTTCGGCCTCGTTGACCTGAAAAGCCACTCTGAACGTTTGCCTTCTCGGCCGACCAAAACCGCTCCACCCCTCCCGGTTCTGGACTCCAGGCCTCCCCCCCCAAATAGGGGCCGCCGGCGTCGCTGCGGGCACGTCCGCGATCGTGAAAGCCTGGCTGCTCAGAAAGTCGATGTCGATCGCGCCCCACGCGTGGCGACGCGGCCATTGACTCTCGGGATGGGTGCACCTGGGTGAAGTGTTCCGTGCGGAATAGACCGGAGGGAAAGGTGACGGCGGGACCAATGGAGATCCGGAGGCTGTGGGACAGGCCCCCGTTTTCTCTTCGTTCATCCAGAATGACGTAGGGAGCAAGTGGCGCGAGCCATGGAGGCCGGATCGGTGCGGTCCCACGGGTGAACCGACCGTGATGGCGGTCAGGCGGGCATGATGCCGGCGAGAGGGAATGACGATTGTCAGGAGGTCCACCACCGTGCTGGCCGCCGAGTACGACCCACACAGATTCCCGAAGCCCCAGGCACGAAGGCACGGGGGCACGAAGGGACGAAGGGGAGGGATGAAGGGATCGAGGCATCGAGTGGTGCCGACTGCTCGTCGTACTTCGGTCCGGCGATGATCGTTCCATCCGGCACGGCCGACTCGCTGCGCTCGCTGGCCGTGGCACCCCCACGTTCGGTCAGCCCACCCCTTCGTCACTTCGTTACTTCGTCACTTCCCCTCCGTGCCTCAGAGAACTCATCGCCCCGCTTCAAGCCGCGAGGCAATGCGCTGCGCTTCACGGTTGTTTCCCGCGGCATGGTGCAGCCGGGCCAATCGATGGCCGACCCGAAACCAGTTGCTCTGCCGGGCAAACGGCGCGGAGCGGGAGGGCGGAGGATTCATCAGCGACCAGACG
>SLDM01000222.1 GCA_007125255.1 Phycisphaerales bacterium | reverse complement strand
CTCGACGGCACACCGGCACTGATCAGTGAACTGCGGATGGCGTTGAAACGGCTGTTGCGGATACTCTGGCTCGTGCCGGAAGCGGCCCAGTTGTCGATACCGGCCTGCAGCGTGGGATTCGCCTGCATGTAGGAGGCGATCTCGGCAAACTGGTAACGGTCGGCTTCATGAACCTGGGTCGTGTTCTGATCGAACCAGAACTCGCGATAGGCGGCCCAGTTCGTGACGAGTCCGGTCGGGCCGACCGGTCCCATCGGGCCGATCTCGCCCCGAGCGCCGGCCGGGCCGGCAGCGCCGGCGGCACCGGCAACGCCGGCGGTCGTGCTTCCGGCATCGCCGGTCTGTCCGGTCTCACCGCGCTGGCCGGCAGCGCCGGCGCGTCCGGCAGCGCCGGCGGGTCCGACGAGTTGTTCGCCCCGTTCACCGGTGGGACCAGCGGGTCCTGCGGGACCAGCGGGTCCGGCGGGTCCGGCGGGTCCGGCGTATCCCTCGGCGCTGGCGCCGCGAGCACCGGCTGCGCCCATCTGTCCCTGCGTCCCGGCAGCGCCGGCAGGTCCGGCTTCACCGGTGGGTCCGCGGACCAGTTCCCCGGCCGTGCCGCGATCGCCGGCCGTGCCGCGTGGGCCTTCCGGTCCGGCCGGTCCCGCTTCGCCGCGCGGTCCTGCCGCGGCGTACCCCGCCGGTCCGGCTGGTCCGGCCTGGCCTTGCTCGCCCCGCGGTCCGGCCGGTCCGTCCGGTCCGCGTTCACCGGCCCAGTCGGTCTGCTGGTGCTGCGACGATGATGAATGTTGTGCTGACTGCTGCGGCTGGGTGCTGGAGCAACCCATGGCGAGCAGCGCGACGGCGGTGGTGGTCAGGAGAATTGCCTTCATAGTGCACTTCCTTTCGAAGTGGGAAAACCAAAATGGCGATCAGGAGGCCGGTGAGCCGACAACGCGGCATCACCGTGTGGTGGAGCGTCCGGTCAGCCTGGTTGTCTGCTCGACATCATGTGCCTCCTTTCCGGCATTCCCTGGTGCGTCATCAGGGTCGCGCCGACGGCGAACGTTCGCGCACTCCCTTCTTTCGCGCCGGAATGACGCTGCGAAAAGGAGTGATACCGCACCAATGCTCATTGGCGCATTCGCCGAAGCGGACGCCAAAAACGACAAACCGACCGGGTTCTGCACGAAACGCGCGAACCAGGTCGGCTTACTCATCAACGGGCTCTTCGCTTCCGGTTCCCGGCGTGGGAGCCGGGGGAAGGGAGCGAACTGCCCTTTGCTGCATCATCCGAGGCGGGACTTCTCACCGTGTCAGGTACCGTCTCAGGTACCCGCGTCACGCTTCAGATCCCGCGAACTGGTGAAAGTCTATGCCGCGAAAACGGGAAAGCAAGGAGAAGCAACTCTTTTCACCTTGAGCCAGGCGCAGCAGCCCGCCACTTCGTCCCGGCACTCAAGTCAGGAGCGTTCCCCCGCCTTCGCCACCTTCCTGCCCGGCCATGGAACGCTCTCGTCTTCGCAGGTGGAAGTCATGCTCGCAAAGTCCTGCGCCTTGCCGGGCGCTACCATTCCCACTCGTCCCCGCGCCGACTCGGCGGATCTGACGACCATACACAAGTCCAGATTGAGTCCATGACGAGCCCACTACGAGTCAGGGACGATTCACCCCACGGAGTGACGACAGGGCACGACGGCGGAATTCATTTCCCATGGCCCATCGCGAAAGCGCCGTGAGGCCGGACGTGCCGTGCGGCCAGCGCCTGCACTCTGTCTGATCCATGCATGATGCGGAGGTTCACGTGTTACAGAAACGGTCTGACCGGCTGGTCATGCAGTTACCCAATCGACTCATGGTGATTGCACAGGAACTGCGCACCGCGCCCGTGGTTTCGGCGCAGGTGTACGTGCAGACCGGCTCGATCTTCGAGCAGGAGCATGTCGGGGCCGGGCTGAGTCACTTCCTTGAACACATCGTTTCCGGCGGTACGACGAGAACGCGCACCGAAGCTGAGAGCAACGCCGTCCTTGCGCGGATCGGTGCCCACACGAACGCCGCGACCAGCCTCGACAACGTCTGGTACTACATCAACACGACCGCGCCGTACACACGCGATGCGATCGAACTGCTCTCCGACTGGCTGCAGAACTGCCAGATCATCCAGGAGGAGTTTGATCGCGAGCGCGGGGTGATCCAGCGTGAGTTTGAAATGGGACAGGGCGACTCCGGTCGCATTTTCTGGAAGCTGACCCAGCAGGCTCGGTATCACGCTCATCCTGCACGGCATCCCACGATCGGGTACCTGGATGAGTTTCTGGAAGTGTCGCGCGACGAGTTGGCCGACTTCTACCATCGCATGTACGTGCCGAACAACATGGTGTTTGTCGTGGTTGGCGACATCGACAAGGAAGAGGTCGCCAGTCAGATTGCAGAGCTGTGGAAGCACCGCGACCCCGGAGAGCTGCCGCAGATCGCCTTTCCCCGTGAGCCGGTGCGCGAGCACCTTCCCCCTCAGTCAGGCCGCGCCGATATCACCCGTTCGCGCCTGCGCCTGGCATGGCCGGGGGTGCGGGCCGGCTCTGAACACGATTGCGCCCTCGATCTCCTGGCGGTCATCCTTGGTCAGGGCGAGTCGAGCCGGCTGGTGGAAGAGGGCAGAGATCAGCAGCAGAAGGCCACCACCATTTCTGCGTACAACCTCAGCTTCTCATGGGGAGAGGGCTTCTTCGGCATTGATGCGGAAGTGGCGGACTTCAACGTGCCGGTCGGGACTGAGATGCCGGAGGGTGGTTCTGTCGGCGAGGCGATCCACCAGGCAAGAATCGCCGAGATCAAGGACGCCATCCTCACGATCCTGCAGCAGGTGCGGGACGCGGGCGTCACCGATGAGGAACTGAACAAGGCGCGGCGACAGGTGACGGCAAGGCTTGTCTATGCCAGTCAGACCGCGGCCCAGGTCGCTTCGCGACTGGCCCGCGATGTGCTGGGCCAGAGTGATCCGGACTACAGCGAGCGCTACATTGAGGCGATCCAGCAGGTCTCTGCAGCGGACCTCTCGGTGGCAGCACAAACCGTGCTGCGTGATGAGGTGTTGCTGGAAGTTTCTCTGCTGCCGCTGTCGCCGGAGGGACAGCCGACCGACTTCGATCGCCCCCCCACCACCGACGAAGAGACGGATGTGGCCGAAGAGCCATTCGACCTCGACAACCGCAAGATCGCCGCGCAGATCCTGACCTTGGACTCACCGGAGGGAACCGAGGCGGTGGAGGTCGCGCCGCTGGAGTTGGTGACACTGAGTAACGGCCTGCGCCTGGTGTTGGGGCGCAGCGCTCTGACGCCGACGGTGGCGATACAGTTCTATCAACTCGGCGGGTTGCTCGCGGATGAACCTGGCCGCGAAGGCGTGGCCAATGCGATGGCAACCATGATGATGCGCGGAACGGGTTCGCGCTCGGCCCGGGAGATTGCGCTGACGCTCGATCGACTCGGGGCCCACATGAGTGCGGCCAGCGGGCTCAACACGTTTTATGCGCGGATGCAGTGTCTTCGCGAAGATCTTCCCGAGATGGCGGAGCTCTTTGCCGATGTTCTGCTCCATCCGTCCTTTGATGAAAGGGAGTGGCACAGACGGCGTCCGCGCCTGATCGCCGCGATCTCGCGGGCGGAGGATCGCTGGAGCGGCGAGTTGCAGGCCCGCTTCCGCGAGTCGTACTACGCCGAGCATCCATGGTCACAGCTGCCACTGGGGCGCCAGAGCGTCATCGAAGAACTCACCCATGATGAGCTGGTCACGTTTCACCGCCGGCATTTCGGCGCCGAGACCAGCGTGCTGGCGGTCTTCGGGGACTTTGATCGTGACAGACTGATCGAGCACATGGAGGCGCTTTTCTCATGTCTGCATCCCAAACCGGAATTGACCTTTGATCCACCGGCGACCCCTGATGTGGCGCCCCTGCTGCGCGTACACCGGACCAGGAAGCCCATGGTCGCGGTCCTGATGGGCTTCGGTCCCGGCATGACACTGGAGGACGAAAGCTATCCCGCGATGAAGGTGCTCGCGCGTGTCATCAGCCGTTTTCCCGCCGGCTGGCTTGATCGTGCGCTGCGAGGGGATGGCGAGGGGCTGGTCTATTCCGTCAGCGCGTGGATGTCAGCCGGCCTGCAGCCGGGGTATCTCGGCCTGATCTACAACACCGATCCCACAGCGCTGCCGGAGACGGTGAAGCGAAGCCTCGACGTGATTCGCCGGGCGCGTGAAGCGCGCGTGGATACCGATTCACTGGAGCGTGCGCGGGCGGCCGTGCTCACCGATCAGTTTCTCGGGAAGCAGGCCAACGAGGACCGGGCGACGGAAGCGGCGCTGCACGTGCTCTACGGCATGGGACCGGACCGCAGCGAAGAACTTCTCGAACAACTGCGCGCGGTGAGTGCGGAGGATCTCCAGCGCGTGGCCATGGACCACTTGCGCACGCCGGTGGTGACGGTCATCAGCCAGTCTGAGCTCGATGATTCGCTGCTGCACGCCGAACTGGATCGGTTCACGACCGCAGCGGACGAGGCACATGATTCGCTCACTGCGCAGGGGACTGGCGCACACTGATGGGGAGCAAGCAGGGACACGAAGTGACGGAGTG
>SLDM01000047.1 GCA_007125255.1 Phycisphaerales bacterium | reverse complement strand
CAGCGTGATCGAGAAGCAGGTCACGGAGCTCTCGGACCTGGAAGAGATCGCCGGCCACAGCCCGGTGGTCAAGCTGGTGAACTACCTCGTCTTTTCCGCGGTTCAGGATGGCGCTTCGGACATTCACATTGAGCCGGACGATCACCGGCTGCGGGTGCGGTACCGAGTCGACGGCCGATTATTCGAGAAGCTCTGCCCGCCGTACAAGATGCACGCGGCCATCACCAGCCGCGTGAAGATCATGAGCAACCTGGACATTTCCGAACGGCGTCAGCCGCAGGACGGCGATATCCACGTGATGATGGAAGGGCGACCGATCGACCTCCGCGTCTCGACCATGCCGGGGAAGTTCGGTGAGAAGGTCGTGATCCGCATCATCGACACCCGGAACATCAATCTCTCGCTGGACAAGATCGGCTTCTCGCCGGCGATGCTCGAGCAGTGGAAGATGGTCGTGCAGCAGCCCAACGGCGTGGTGCTCGTGACCGGTCCGACCGGATCGGGTAAATCCACCACGCTGTACTCGGTGCTCAATCTTCTCAACCGCGAGGATGTCAACATTTCCACGGTGGAAGATCCGATCGAAGCGAACATTCCCGGCATCAACCAGTCACAGGTCAACGAGAAGGCCGGCTTCAACTTCGCCTCCGCGCTGCGCTCCATGCTGCGTCAGGACCCCGACATTCTGATGGTGGGCGAGGTCCGGGACCCGGAAACGGCGCAGATCGTGACCCAGGCGGCGCTGACCGGTCACCTGGTCTTCTCCACGCTGCACACGAACGATGCCCCGAGCGCGATTACGCGTCTGGCGAATATCGGCATCGAACCTTACCTCGTCGCCGCGACGTTGCGCGGGGTTCTCGGCCAGCGCCTCGTGAGGAAGATCTGCCCGCACTGCAAGGAACCGTACCAGCCGGACGATGTGACCCGCGAGATGGTGGAGTCGGTGTGCGGCTCGTTCGAATCGTTGTACCGCGGCCAGGGATGCAGCCGCTGCCGCGCCACGGGTTTCGCCGGGCGAATCGGCATCTTTGAGCTGCTCATTCCCTCCGACGAGGTGCTGAACGAGATTGCCCGCGGGCAGAGTCTGCAGGATCTGCGTCAGCGGGTGACCGAGTCCGGCTACGTCACCCTGCGGGAGGATGGTCTGCTGAAGGTCATGGGCGGATTGACCACGCCCGAAGAGGTGTTCTACGTCACGAGCATGTGAGGTATGGACCCAGGAGTGAACCATGTCGGCGCAGGTGACTTACGCATACAAGGCTCGGGATTCACACGGCGAGATCGTGAGCGGTACCGTCACCGCGACCAGCGAAGGCGAGGTCAGCTCACGTCTTCGCGCCGAGGGCAAGTACGTCCTGAACATCTCCGAGCACGCCCTGCGCAGTGAGCCGGGACTGGATGAGTTCCAGTTGCGGCGCAACGAGATGGCCAAGCGCGTTGGCCGCGAGGATGTCATCACGTTCTGCCAGCAGCTTTCGGTCATGCTGGAGACCGGCGTACCGCTGAGCGAAGCGCTGGAATCGTTTCGCACGCAGATTGACAAGCGTGAGCTGCAGGAAGTCGTCAAGTCACTGCAGGCGGATATCGAAGGCGGCGAGCCCTTCTCCACCGCCATGGCCAAGTGGCCGCGCGTCTTTCCGAGCATGATGATCAGTCTCATGCGGGCTTCGGAAGCGTCGGGCACCATGTCGATGATGCTCGGCCGGATCGGCCAGTACCTGGCCAAGGAGCGCCGCACCGCGCGGCAGGTCAAGGGCGCGCTGGGGTATCCGATTTTCATGATGAGTATCGCCGTCGCCCTGACGGTCTTTCTCATGGCGTTCGTGCTGCCGCGCTTTGCCTCGATCTACGAGATGCGTTCGGCGGCCCTGCCGACCCCGACCGTCATCCTGATGGGGATCAGCAGCTTCATCACGACGCAGTACCTGTTGTACGGCCCGATCCTCATCGGGACGGGCCTGCTGCTGGCGTACTGGGTTCGCAAGCCCTCCGGACGCCGATTCTGTGACTGGTGCCGCCTCAACACGCCGATCATCGGCGGCATGTACCGCCAGCTCTACATCACGCGCTTCACCCGCACCATGGGGACGCTGCTCTCCGCCGGCGTCAGTCTCCTGGACATCATCGACATCTGCCGGGGGGTCACGAACAACCGGTACTACGATGAGCTGTGGGACGAGATCACGCGCCAGGTGCGCGACGGGAACCAGTTGAGTGACCCGATGTTCGAGTCGTCGCTGATTCCCGCCAACGTCGCCTCGATGATCGCCTCCGGAGAACGGTCCAGCCGCCTCTCGGAAGTGATGGAGCGCATCGCCGAGTTCAGCGAGGAAGAGCTCGAGACCGCGATCAAACAGATGACCTCCTACATCGAGCCGATCATGATTCTCACGATGGGCGTCCTGGTGGGCGGGGTCGCCCTGGCGCTGCTCCTGCCGGTCTTCCGCATGGGCAGCGTCATGACCGGGTCGTGACCGGACCGGGAGGGAGTGACGAAGTGACGGGACGTCACGGGAATGGAGGAGTGACGGAGAAAGGTACGAAGGCACGGAGGCACGAAGGGGGGATGACGGGGTGGGAGGCGCGAGAGTGGACAGCGCACGCGCACCGAAACAACGAACGCGAAAGGCAGTTCATAGGCGCAAGAATGCAACCTACGTCATCCCCGCGAAAGCGGGGATCCAGGGGGCGCCCCCCATGGTGTCCCGCTCGTAACGTGCGTCCTGTTCGCAGTTCGCCCTGGGGGTGGAAAGAGCGTCCGGGGGCCGGCGGCAGTCCAGCGCTGCGTCACTCGGGGCAGATGCCCCAGTTGTCGAGCAGGATCAGCAGGTCGAAGACATCAACAGCGCCGTCTTCGTCCAGATCGCCGGGGCAGGCGGGGCCGGTTGACCCGGATTGAACGGAAAGCGCTGCGGGCTGTGAGATCTGCATGCCGCACTGGTTGAAGACCGCGACATCATAAACGCCAAAGTCAGCCGCACTGACATTCTCCAGTGTCAGTGTTGCGGTGTCGTAGCCCACGGCGTTGGGCGTGTTGGCGGACGTGATGGCGATTCCATTGCGCCGCCATTCATACGTCCACGGCGTGGAGTCCTGAGCGGGGTTTTCCACGACGGTGAAGACAACATCATCGCCCGCCTGGGCCTGCTGGCTCTGGGGCTGTTCATCAAGATCGGGCACGCCGGCCGTCCAGCGGGCGATCCTGGTGATGCCTTCGCCGCCGATACTCGAGAAGCTTCCACCGACAACAAGGCTGTCGCCGTGTACAACGCTGGCCGTCACTCTCTGGTCTGCGCTTCCAAGAGATTTCCAGGTACCGGTCCCGCTTCCCGGCTGCGTTGACCACATTGCCAGGTGCTGGGTGTCCGCAACTCCGCCCGCACTGTCAAAGCGACCGCCGACGAAGAGATCCGGCCCATAGCTCGTCATGGTGTAGACCCCCCGGGAACTTAGATCCGGCGATGCAGCGACACCGCTTCCAACGGGCGCCCATTCCGAACCGTTCCATCGGGCAATGTTGTTGGCGGGAGCGCCACCGGCTTCTGAGAACCTTCCGCCTGCAAACAGGTAGCCGTTATGCACGGTCAGCGAACGCACCTCAACCTCGTCACCGGTGATGCCCGCGCCAAGGGGCGCCCACGTCTGGCCGTTCCACCGGGCAATGTTGTTCGCCGGTTCCCCGCCGGCAACAGTGGAAAACGTGCCGGCTGCGATCAGATCGCCGTCATAGACCGTCATCGCCCGCACCGGGGTGAACGCGTCATCATCATCGATCCCATCGCCGATCGGGTGCCACTCTTCGCCATCCCAAGAGCCGATGTTATTGGCGGGCGTGCCATCAATATCGGAGAAACCCCCGCCGATCACCAGGTTGCCCTGGAACACCGTCAACGCGTTCGTGAAGAGTACCGAGTCCGTCAGGTACTCCCATTGAGGATCTTCCGTATCAATCAGGCGGGCGATTCGCCCCCAGGTGCCGGGGGCGACCAGGTAGCCGTCGTGGATCACCATTTCGGCTCCATCGGCAACATCCCATAGGAGCGGGGGAAGAATAATCTCGAACTCACCGTTCCGCACCCGTGCATGGCTTTCCACGATACCCCGAATGAAATAGATATCACCCTCATGGACGAGTGCATCGAGCGGAGTGATGTTCAGATCGTGGGGCACGATGTTCTGCCACTTTTCACAGACCTCGGCAGACGCTGCCATCGCGCTGCAGATCGCGCTCAAGAAAAGAAGACCGGGAAGAAGCGTTGATTTGACGTAGTTGCTGGTGCATCTCTCCCTGAAGCGACCTCGGGTTTCTCCCCGCGGGAGGGCTCGGTATGCGGTCGATTTCGGCTGACCGCCGCCCCCGGGAATGGACTGGTTTCCCCCGATGGGGATGAGTGATCCGTGTTCAGCGCCGGCTGAATGGAATCGGGTGGGGCGGGTTCGTGCGATGTTCTGCGTCTTCATGCGATTTCTCCATATTCTCATCATTCTCATGCCCAAGGTGTCTGCTTGCCGGACGACAGCCCATGCCACTGCCCGGCATCCCAGGTCGCCGCTGACCTCAATGCGAGAACCGGCGGACGAATGTCTCAGCGCGATCAAAAAAAGGGCGCTTCAGGAATCTGTGT